>JACIWW010000004.1 GCA_014360905.1 Chloroflexota bacterium | reverse complement strand
ACCGAAAACGTGTTGGACACGCTGCACATACCGATACCTACTTAGAAAGGAGCGAGGCAGCCTGGTGTCTTTATCATTTGATAGAACCATCACGTGTCAGTGACATTATCATTTGATTTTGCGCGCCTACACACAACAACTCTACATCTGTTCTGGTGCAGTCATGCCCATCAGGCGCAAAGTCTTTGCCAGAACAATCTTGGCTGCACGAACTAGCTTTAGCCGTACCTGGGTCAACTCATAGTCCGCCGGGTCAGAAGACACCACCCGGCAATCGCGGTAAAAGACATGGAACTGGCTGGCTAAATCCAGTGCATAAGCAGCCAAGTGATGTGGCGCTAGATTCGTGGCAGCCAATTCGATGATTTCTGGCAACATCAACATGCGCCGGATCAGGGCCAGTTCCATCGGATGAGATAGTAGGCTGACATCACCATCTCCCCGTTCCAGCCCGCGCTCCTGAGCCACGCGCAAAATACTGCTGATGCGAGCATGTGCATACTGGATGTAATACACCGGGTTTTCGTTGGAATGCTCTTTGGCTAGCTCCAGATCAAAGTCCATCTGACTTTCTGCAGCCCGCGAAAGCAGGAAAAAGCGCACGGCATCTGCGCCAACATCCTCCAACACCTCGCGCAAAGTGATCATATCACCTGTGCGTTTGGATAAGCGCACTACTTCCCCTCTGCGCTTAAGCGTGACCAATTGATAGATGATAATGGACAGGCGCTGTGGATCGAGACCCAATGCACGCATCATGGCATACATCCGCGGTACATGTCCTTGGTGATCTGCTCCCCACACATCGATCACCCAATCAAAGCCACGGCACACAAACTTGTTGTAGTGATATGCAATGTCCGAAGCAAAATAGCCTGGAGCCCCACCAGAGCGGATGATAACCTCATCCTTATCCCCGCCAAGGGCGGTGGCAGCAAACCACACTGCCCCATCGCGCTCAAAGATATAGTTCCGCTCACGAAGCAAAGCCATCACGTGCTCGAAAGTTCCATCCTCATACAACGTCCGCTCGGAAAACCAGCGGTCAAAGTGGATGCCCATCAAGGCTACATCAGCGCGAATGGATTCCAAGGTGTAGGCAAGGCCAATGTCACCCAATGCTTTCAAGGCTTCGGAGCGTTCCATGTTCAGAAAGCGTGGACCGTATTCGCGGGCAGCGCGCTGACCCATCTCTACCATGTAGGAGCCTTGATACCCCCCTTCAGGCAATGGCTCATCTTGACCCAGCGCTTGGGCGTAACGAGCATAGAGGCTTTCTGCGAACAATCCCATCTGCGTACCCGCATCATTTACATAATACTCGCGTTGTACATCGTACCCCGCTGCGGCAAGTACATTGGCCAAAGCATCTCCAACGACCGCATTGCGACCGCTGCCAATATGCAGCGGGCCAGTAGGATTAGCACTGATGAACTCAACCTGGACCTTGCGTCGCCCACCTAGTTCGATATCACCATACCTATCGCCAGCCTGCAGAATCACATCTACCTGCCGAGCTAGCCAGCTGGGAGAAAGAGAAAAATTGATATAGCCAGGCCCAGCTACTTCAACGTTGCCCAGGCTATCCGAGAGAGACATATGCTGTACAATAATGTGAGCGATATGCAACGGTGCCATACGCGCTAGACTGGCTAACTGCAAGCACACTGGCGTTGCCAAGTCCCCGTGCCCCTCCTGCTTGGGTCGCTCCACAGGTATCTCAGGGATATCAAACTTGGGCAGATTGCCGTGTTTTTGTGCTTCTTCGATGGCTTTGTGAACTAGTTTGGCTATCTCATCCCTGATCACGTTTCACATCTCACCCCAATTCTGTCCTATTTTGATATCCACTTTCAAAGGAGCATCCAGTGGATAGGCACCTTCCATCACAGACCTGACCAAAGAGCTAACCTGATCTAGCTCGTGATCCGGCACTTCCAACACCAACTCATCATGCACCTGCAGGATCATCTTGCTGCGCAGGTTATGCTTTCCCAGCTCATCGTGCAGATGGGTCATCGCAATCTTGATGATATCTGCTGCAGTACCTTGAATGGGATGGTTGATCGCCATGCGCAGTGCTGCAGCTTTTAGACTGCCATGCGCCTTACTCCCTGACTTTAACTCGGGGAAATACCGCTTCCGACCCAGCAAAGTCTCGACATAGCCCTGCTCAGCCGCTTGTTGCTTGATGCGTGCCAGATATTCCCGTACGCGTGGATACTGTGCAAAGTATTTTGTAATAAACTGCGCAGCCTCCTCCTGTGAGAGCTCAGTCCGTGCAGCCAACCCCCAGTCACTCATGCCGTAAATTAGACCGAAGTTAATGGTCTTGGCCAGACGGCGCATGTCTGGCGTTACCTGCTCAATGGGAACACCAAGTATACGTGACGCTGTGCTGGCGTGGATGTCCTCTCCCCGATGGAAGGCGGCCAACAAATTCTCATCACCAGAGACATGAGCCAGGATGCGTAATTCTACTTGCGAGTAATCAGCACCGAGCAGCTTCCAGCCCGGCTGTGCGATAAAGGCCTGGCGCACACGTCGCCCAATATCCGTGCGGATGGGAATGTTCTGTAAATTTGGCTCACTGGATGAAATGCGTCCGGTTACAGTGGCCGTCTGGTTCCAGGAAGTATGCAAGCGACCAGTGCGCGGATTCACCATCAGAGGAAGGGCATCTACATAAGTGGATTTGATCTTGGAGAGCTGCCGGTGTTCCAGAATCAAATCAATGACCGGATGCACACCTCTCAATCGTTCTAGTACCTCGGCTGCTGTAGAATAGTACCCTGACGCCCCGCGCGGGATATCTGTGGTGGGCAGCCTGAGCTTGATAAAAAGGGCATCGCTCAACTGTTGGGAGGAGCTAATGTTAAAGGGATAACCCACCTGTTGCTGTATCTGTTGCGCCAGTTCATTGAGGCGTTGGTACAGTTCCCGAGACATTCTCTTCAATAGATCCACATCTAGCGCAACGCCTGTACATTCCATATCAATCAAAACGGAAACCAAGGGCATCTCAATGTCAGTGAATAGCTTCCACAACTGTTTTTCCTTTAGTTGTGCCTCTTGCCGTGCAACCAAACGCAAGGTCATATCGGCATCAGCAGCCGCGTAGGGGAACACGCGCTCGATAGCGACCTGATCAATAGTCAGTTGGTTCTTGCCTTTGCCGATGAGCTCCGCAATAGTGGTCATCTCCACACCTAATTCTTGCCAGGCAAGTCCTTTCAAACTCAGATTGCGTCCTGAGGGATCCAGCAAATAGGCAGCAACCATCGTGTCAAATTGCAGGCCATGCACTACTATGCCATGCTGGTTCAGCACGATGAGGTCGTAATTGGCATTGTGCGCGTACTTGGCGATAGTCGCGTCAGCGAGAACTGGACCAAGTTGTTCACGGATAAACTCGATGGGCAGTTGCGACATAGAGGAGACCTGTGGCGTGTGACCTATAGGAATATAGTAGCCTTCACCCTCCTGGCAGGCTATGGCTATCCCCACTAATTCGGCTTCCACCGGACGCAGCGAGTTGGCCTCAGTATCGAGTGCACATGCGCCGCGCGCGCGTATCTTGGCAACCAGATTACGCAGGCCCTCCTCGGTATTGATCAGGTGATATTGCCCCAACGCGGGCTTTTCAACTTCCACCCCTGCTTGCCCAGCAAATAGCGGTAATTGGGCCGTAGGTTGTTCTTCCGTTTTGGGCAACCTCTGCAAGAGACTGTGAAAGCCTAACGCACGAAACAGTGCTGTTACTTTTGAGCGGTCATAGGCACTGAGTCGGCAATTGTCCAAATCGAGGTCAATGGGCAAATCGGAAACTAAGCGAACGAGCTCCTTGCCGCGGCGGACATCTGCCTCTTTCCCTTCCAACTTCTCACGCAACTTGGCAGACACTTCATTGAGATGGGCATACAGATTTTCAATGCTACCAAATTGCTGTAAAAGTTGCGTGGCGGTGACATCGCCTACGCCAGGCACGCCTGGGATATTATCTGAGGTATCGCCTTTTAGCCCCTTGAAGTCTACCAGTTGCTCTGGTTCCAACCTGTACCGTTCGCGAATAGCAGCCTCATCATACATCTTAGCATCCGTAAATTTGCGTCCTGACAACAACACCTTCACGTGAGGGCCAATGAGTTGAAAAGTATCCGTATCACCGGTGACAATGACCACATCCAGGCCTTGCTCTACCGCTTTTTGGGCGAGAGTGGCTAGTATGTCATCAGCCTCATAACCCTCCATCGTTGTGCTGGGAAGGTTAAACGCCTCAACTACATCCCGGACGCGGTCAAGTTGCACCCGCAGATCGTCTGGCATCGCTACTCGTGTAGCTTTATACTCTGGATATTGTTCATGCCGGAAAGTGCGTCCCACATCGAAAGCTACTGCAGCGTACTGTGGTTTGAGTTCGTCTAGCACTTTGAGCAATGTAGAAGTAAAGCCATAGGTAGCATTCGTCGGCTCGCCGTCCGGGCTTGTCAGCGGTGGAATGGCATGATAAGCGCGGTGTACCAAGGCGTTGCCATCTAAGAGCACCATCAGCGGTCTTTCTGGCATTGTTTTACTCCTTCATTTTGCATTATACTGCATTCCCCATGTTAAAGCTATTCTTCATCGAGTTTTAGTAGGGAAGCTCGACGGATTACATGGTCGCCATACTTGCTGCGGATTTCGTCCACTGCTCGACTCAGTTGGGTCAGCCGCTCTGAGGGCGTTTCGAAAAGCTCGAGCTGCTGCGCCTGTACAAGACCCATTGCCCCCAGACCAATCAGGCGTATCAGGTCGCCCTTCTTCCATTCTCGCTGTAACAATGCTGTGACCTGGGCATAGATCACTTCGGTCAGGTTTGTAGGTTGCACCAGCGTGACCCGTCGCGTAATCGTCTTGAAATCGGGATAACGCATTTTGAGCACGATCGTACGTGCACATTCGCCATTCTTGCGCAGTTGTGCTGCTACCTCTTCGCTCATCTCCAGCAAGTAGCGGCGCAATACGTCTACATCCCCAATATCGCGTGGAAAAGTATGCTCCTGGCTGACTGACTTGCGTCGTGTCTCAACACCTACTGGAGTGTCATCTATACCCAGAGCACGCCGGTGCATTTCGTCGGCTGCTGAACCAAACAGCATCTTCATCTGCTGATCAGACAGTGCCGCCAATTGACCAATAGTTTGGATACCAAGTTTGCGCAATCGTTCCGCAGTCACTTCGCCGATTCCCCATAGGCGCTCAATAGGCAAGGGAGCAAGAAAAACAGCCTCCTCACCTAGTGGCACGACAAGCAGGCCGCGTGGCTTGGCCAAAGTGGAGGCTACCTTGGCTACCAACTTGTTGCTCGCCACACCCAGAGACGAAGGGAGACCCAATTCGGAAAGGATGCGCTGTTGAATGCGCCGTGCTATCTCTCCTGGTAGACCGAAGAGCTGGTCACAACCCGTCACATCTAGAAAAGCTTCATCTATCGAGATCTGCTCTAGCAGGGGCGTGTACTCAGCCAGGATAGCCATCACCCGCCTGGAATAGGATTCATACGCCTCGCGGTGGCCATGGCGCACAATGGCCTGGGGGCACAAGCGCAGCGCTTGCGATATCGGCATGGCCGAACGCACGCCATAAGCGCGAGCAGCATAGGAGGCAGAGGCGACTACGCCTCGTTTAGTCGGGTCGCCACCCACGATAATGGGCCTTCCGGCAATAGAAGGATCGAGCAATTCCTCCACCGAAGCAAAGAAGGCATCCAAATCCACATGAATCACATGGCGCGGACTGATCTCAGTACCCAAGTTCATCCCTCACAAATTCATCCGAGGTATCTCTCCGTCTATGGGATTTGCTTCTCCTCGCAGCCTACCCATCCAGGTTGTGAATCAACACTGCTCCTAATCTATTGAGACGGTGAGCTCATCTAACAGACCACTGGCCCAATTCAGGATTTCTCGCTGTTGCGCCTCATCGGGCACTGCTCGACCCGGACCGGTCCACACCAACAGGCGAACGAGGTTATCTGGCCCACCTGGATTGTCCTCTAATCTCAAGGTAAAGGGCGCAACGCGTTCCATCCACTTCTCCAATTGGGCATATTTCTCCGAACGAAGCGAACCAATACGTTCGGGGCGTCCGGAGCGTACGAAATAGTATTCGCCACCATAGCCGATAACCAACCTGTCCTGAAAACCGGCGATGCCACCGCTGCGTTCGAAGGTCAACAGAGGAGTGCCAGGCGTCACTGCTGAGCGACGGGGTTGGTCACAACTAGCAAACAGCAGCACTACAGATAGGCAGAGCACTGTGAGAAGGGCGCTCCGTTTCATGAGTATATTCTCCTTCCAGTAGGCACGATCTATGCCTGTAATTTCTAGCTACGCAGCCCAAATAGGCTCTTGCTCGACACGGCTATCTAGACATATCTGCAAACAAACTATAGAACCATGCAGATTATAGGCGACAAAGCCCAGTCTTTCAAACCACCGTGTCACTTAACCAAAATGTTGTGGTATAATCTATGCGTTGCTCGAATAACCATCACGACAAACCACTCATAAAGGAGAGTTACCGTGTCTGAACCGATTCGTATATTGCATTACGGACTGGGACCCATTGGGATACGCATTGCCCAGGTGGTGGCCTCTAGGCCTGACCTTGTATCTGTCGGGGCAGTAGATATCGACCCTGCCAAAGCAGGAAAAGACCTCGGGGATGTAGCCGAAATAGGGCGAACAGTGGGCGTTCCTGTGCAAAAGGACCTCGCTACAGCGTTGGAAAAATGCAAACCCGATGTCGCATTGCATGCCACGGGCTCGCACCTGGCAAGCATCTTGCCGCAATTTGTGGCCTTGGGCGAAGCGGGACTACCCGTCATTTCCACTTGTGAGGAACTTTCCTATCCTTGGTTCCACCACCCGCAGGAAGCGCAGCAGATTGACGAAGTAGCTCGGCGCAATCGCATCGCCATTCTGGGAACGGGCATTAACCCGGGTTTTATTATGGACACTCTTGTCCTTATCCTTTCAGGTGTTTGTCCATCAGTTACGAGGGTTCGCGTGCGTCGTGTAGTAGACCTTTCCACTCGCCGCAAGCAATTGCAGCAGAAAGTGGGCGTCAATATGACCACAGAGGAATTTGCAGCCCGCAAAGCAGCAGGAGGATTGGGCCACATTGGTTTACCTGAATCTGTGGCGATGATTGCTGCTGGGTTGAAGTGGGAGGCGGAACGGATAGAACAAACTTTGGACCCGGTAATTGCTCCTTGTGCTCTGGACAGCGCTTTGGGTTCAGTGGCGGCAGGACGAGTGCAGGGTCAGCACCAGATCGTACGAGGTTATGTGGCTGGTCAGGAACGTATAACGCTTGAGTTAAAGATGGCACTACAAGCGCCCGATGCTGGCGACTTTATAGATCTAGAGGGACCTGAATCGGTATCTTCCGCTCTGCGAGGGGTACAAGGGGATATAGCTACTGCAGCGATTGTCGTCAACGCCATCCCCCGCATTTTGACTGCGGCTCCTGGCCTGCGCACTATGCTGGATATGCCGTTGCTTAGCAGCATTGGACTCTGATATCCTTGGCACAATATCCCTAAGGTTAGGGCATTCGTTCGGACAGCCACTTGATTTATTGCTTCGAAGTATTGTTCTGTACCACGCGGCGGCGAAGAACCCAGTCTCTTGGAGTCTCTTTGCTCCACTCAGAGTGGCAGAGAATTGAGATCTTACGGGAATGTCCCAACTCATGCCCAAGGTTCAGCGCAGCGTGTTTTTGACAAAGACTGGCCATACTACTATAATAAAAGATGAAAGGGCGAATAGCTCAGTTGGGAGAGCGTCTGACTTACATTCAGAAGGTCACAGGTTCGAGTCCTGTTTCGCCCATGTTATGAAGTCATCACCATATAGATTGATTGCCTACGAACAGGCTTTGCTGTGAAAGGCCTGAGCACGATAGGTCTGCATATCTCAGGCCTTTTTCATGTTGGGGTGGGATCATGTCGATCGATTATAATGGGGCTATACCGGTCAATAGTGTAAATGAAGAACATAACTATCTGGCAGCACATCCATGCCCGGTGTGCGGGGGGCAATGGAAGATACGCATACAGGCCCTATTGCAGGATGCCCACGGGTGGCACTACGATCGGGTAGATGTGATCTGCCGCCAATGTGGAGAACGTAAAGCCTTTCTTTTTGATATCCACGCTCTGTTTACCAAAGAACGAACTTAAATTTTGTGCTGGTGTGAAGCAGTGAGTCTGATTATCTTTGGACATAATATGGAGGGCTAGTGATTTTTCAACAGAAACGGCAAACCCAGACGGCTGAGTATTGGCTCAGCGAGTTTGCTGTACACAAGGAGGATATAGAATACCTTTACGAGTGGTTTGTGGAAGAAAACGAACCACGCAGTATTGACGAACTCTGTTTGAGAATTATTGAGCGTCGCTGCCAAAGGGAAGAAGAAGCGCTATCAAGTTCTGGAAAAGGTACGATCTATCAGCCGCGAGATAAATATGAAATTGGCCAGCGGCTTGTGTTTCCTGTCTTTGATTACGCTTCTGGCGAGGTGTTGTCGGTTCGGGAAGGGCACAATCCACGCTATGGCTCCTTTCGTGTGATCCAGGTACAATTGGAAAATGAAAGCACACCCAGGGAGTTTGCTGCAGAGTTGACGCAGGACCATATTTTGAATCGGAGTGCGGCGCTGTTTGAAGAGAGCGCTGGTCTTTTGTCACCAGAGCAACTGTATCAGCAGTATGGGGCAACTGTGCGTGAACGATTGCAGGTGGCGCTGCAGCAAAGCGCTGAATTCGTTCATTTTGACGGACAGTGGTTCCTTCGTGGACTGATGCCTGAGGTTACTCCATTTCATTTGAACATTGCTGAGGCCATGATCGATGTACAAGGGCGTCCTTTGAGCATCACTCAATTGCTTCAAGAGGTAGAATTGCCGGCAGAAGCGAATGCATCAGCTAAGGCTTACGCCTTGGGCTATGCTTTGAGCCAAGATCAGCGCTTTGTGAAAATCGGTGCTGGAGACAAAGCAACCTGGTACCTGGCTAATTTGATGCCAGCGAGTGCGCTCTATAAGCCAACACGTCTAATACCGCTATACCGCGCGCAGGGAGGCGAATGGCTGAACCGTGAATTGCACGATTTTGTGGCAGAAATCGAGGATGAAGCGGATCAACTTGAGACAATGCCTGCTATGGCTCCTGGCAGTGTGGACAGCGCGCAGATTCTCTTGATCTACCCACACCGCCGTGAGGGCACTTTACCTCTTACTCCTCAAGCGCTAAGCTTGCTGCCAGAGATCCCAGCCGAGCGATTTATGGTTACTTTCATTGACCAACGAACCAGGGAAGAGATACCAGGTTGGATGGTGCCCGCGGAAAGATATGCATGGGGACTGGGGGAATGGTATCACCGCCACGGATTACCCATTGGTAGCGTCATTGAGCTTCGCCGTGGAAATGAGCCCTTCACTTTCTTTATTAGCTACGAGGAAGGGAAACGCAGGCGCGAATGGATTAAAGAGGCAAAGGTTTTCAACAATCGGTTGACCTTTAGTGTGCAGCAAAAAGCCTACACCTGCCGCTATGATAAGCATTTGCTCATTGATGAAGGTCCAGTGGAAGAACTAGATCGCCTATGGCTAAACGCGGCTGAAAAAGCCCCGCCTCTCTTCGATTATCTTACCGAGATCTTTCCTGAATTGGCCAAGCTAAGCGGACAGGGTCTTGTGCATGCCAAAGCACTTTATTCCGCCGTGAACTTGACCCGACGTTGTGGCGCGGTCCCGCTTTTTGCCGAACTGACCCGTCATGCTTGTTTCGACCCCGTTGGCGATGGCAACTGGGTGTATGATGAATCTTTGCGCGGTACCATCTATAATACACCAGAGGAAATGAGCCGTCGTCCAAGCTCACGCCGCCAAGATTTGATCATCGATCAAGTCTATCCTTATGGACTCAACCACGAAGGTCACAATCCATGAAACTGCTGAAACCAACTGTTAATACCAAGTTCCATATCGATTTCTCTTGGTGGGAGAAACAAAACAAAGACATCCGAGTGCTAATGAAAGAGCTGCTATGTCCAGAGTGCAGCAAAACTCTCGCTGATACACCGGAGACACAGATGGTGGACCTGATTGATCCCGAGACAGCGGAAGTAACCAGAGTGGATGCAGTATGGGAAGCTATCCGTGCTTGTTGCAGTACCAAGCCAGACTATATTACTCCGGATACGCCGCTTATCGAGAGTATTTTCCGCGTTCTTTTAGCCAATGGCAACAAGCCACTTTCCATCCTTGAATTGCACGAGCGTATAGACAAGCAGCCACCGGAGACGATCTTGCGTTTGTTGACACGGGGGCAGATCTACAAGGGAATCAAGCCAGTTCATGGATCTGGCTGAATGAGCAGGGCTGGCCTCTAGGCCAGCCCAATTTTGTGCAGGTATAGCGGCATGGGCAAATGCGATCTCTCGCTGAAAGATAGGCTAGCCTATTATCTGCTGAAAGGCATGAACAAGGCTATCCGTGATTATCAGATGATCGCAGACGGAGATCGCATTGCAGTCGCTGTATCTGGTGGTAAAGATAGCCTTACATTGCTGTACTTGCTGCTGCTCAGACAGCAGAGTGCCCTGGAGAGATACGAGACTATAGCAGTGCATGTTAGAATGCACAAAGCTGATGGAGCGCCGTGCACCGAGGTCGATCCGCGCGATGCTTTGGAGAGAGTGGATGTTCATCTGGAGACTCTGGAAGTCGTTGACGTAGGTGTGCGACCCAACGATTGTTTTCGTTGCGCATACCTACGCCGGAAGGCAATCTTTGAGGCCGCTCAACGCTTGGGATGCAATAAAGTTGCATTTGGGCACCATGCTGATGATGCGGCGCAGACGACTTTGCTCAATCTGGTCTTTCACGGCCGGGTCGAGACACTGTATCCCAAGCGACCATTTTTCGGCGGGCAATTCACACTCATTCGCCCAATGATCTATTTGCCCGAAAAGAGGATTATGCGTTTTGCGCAAGCCTGTGCCTTTCCACTTCAAGCTACTTCTTGCGCCCATAGCCTGGACTCACGCCGCGCTTTGATGAAGGATTTGATTCGCATGCTGGAGCAGGAATACCCCAAAGTCAAGATCAATCTTTTCCGTGCTGGATTGCGCATGCATTCTTCTGAACAAAATGATGATGCTATGCCGTAAATGCATTCCAAACACACCTATCTTTCAGTCTCAGGAGATGAAAAATGGACGAAACAACCATTCCATGCACTTATTTTCAAGAGCCGGGCGAAGGGAATACAGCGCGCGTCTTGCAAATTGCTAAAGCGCGCGCAGAACAGCTTGGCATCAAGTCTATTGTAGTGGCTACCACTACTGGACAGACTGGTGTGCGGGCCTCGGAGGTATTCAAGGGCTATAATCTCATCGCAGTAACGCATTGCACCGGTTTCACAAAGCCCAACTACCAGGAGTTGAGCGATGAAAATCGCAAACTCATCGAAGCCAATGGCGGGCGCATCCTGACCTGTCAACATGCCTTCGGTGGAATTGGGCGTGCTGTGCGTAAGAAACTGCAGACTTATGAACTAGAGGAGATTGTTGCCTATACTCTGCGCATTTTCGGCGAGGGCATGAAGGTAGCCTGTGAGATTGCTTTGATGGCTGCCGATGCTGGTCTCATCCAGGTAGGTGAGCCAGCCATTGCCATTGGCGGCACAGGACGTGGAGCAGACACTGCGATTGTGCTTCTTCCCGCGAATGTACAGTCCTTCTTCGACACGCGTATTATGGAGGTACTGTGCAAACCTGGGTTCTATCCGGATAATGGATAGGCAATATGGCCCTATCAGGTTATGCGCACGACGTCTATTACGATGTCAGGTCGCTGCAGCCTATGTAGTACACTGTCATCGTGCGTGGGCAAAATGATGGCATTGGGCTCGCCTTTTGCCAGTGCCCGTATGCCGATGAGAGTACGCCAGGCACTTTCGGGAAATTGTGCATGAGGCTGTGTTGCAGGTCTGGCATAACCCTCGCGCACATACACGGCGTCTCCAGCGAGAAGTATCACTCCATAGGGGAGGAAGACAAGCAGCGATTGGTGACCCTGGGTATGCCCAAATGTTGGCACCAGGATCAGGCTGCCATCTTCCATCAAGTCCCAACCATACTGGCCTTGTAGGGCATTATTGGGCGTGCGGTTTGAATACAGGGGAAAGTCTATTAAGGAAAAAGCTAGTCCACTGTACTCTTTGTCCAGATAGCCTTTGAAACGTCTAAGAGGTGACTGTGCTGCCTGCCATTCTAGCCGAGCCACGATAAGCCGCGCCTTGGAGAAGGCGCGCAGGTCGCCTGTATGATCGTAATGTAAGTGAGAAAGCACCACACAGGCCACTTCTTCGGGTGGCAGTCCCCTGCCTCTCATTTGGGTTGAAAGATTCATCCCCGGCGAGGAGCGAAATGGGAGCAAAGGATTGCTTGGCCAGCCTACGTACTGCCTTGGGCGGAGAGCAAGAGAAGCGTTGAGCCCAGTATCAAAAACAACCAAGCCTTTGGGGTGTTCAATAACGAAAGATAACACCGGCAAGGTGCGCGTAGCAGTGCTGCCACCTACATAAAGTTGTCTTTCCTGCACAGAGGCCCAGCCGGTATTGAAAATGTGTAACCTGAGCATGGTCCGCTCTATCCACAGAGATATTTTCCCATTGATGTTGCCTATTATAACAGCATTTCATGCTGTGGCAACTTTGTTAAAGATGCAGTACTTGGCTATAATTTTTTCACTTTTAGCGTGAACAATGCATGGCTGATTACGTTTCGACAAGGAAGGTAGAAAAGGATGACCTCCGTGACAGTTTCGCAAAAAGATAAGGTACTGACAAGTTTGCTTTGGGGAGCTGTGGCTGCCATAGGTCAATACACTATGCTTTTCCTCACTATCATCCGACGCATTCACGTAAACTTTGTGAACGAGGCTCCTGTCTTTTACGTATATCCCCAAGGAGTGATTCCCCTTACCAAAGACACAGCCTTGTTCTTTGTCTGGATGATGACTATTGTCTATGGCTTGTTAATCACTTTGCTCGTGTATTTCAGGCCACGCCCTAGCCGACGTACGGGGATAACTACAGGAGTCCTAGCATTAGCGGCATCAGCAATCGCAGCGCTAGCTGAATACTGGTGGGGATTGATCGTTTTGGCAGATTTTGTCGCCCTATATCCGATATTGGCTGGTCAGAGGGAAAAAAGTTAAGGTTAATAGGATACCCGTTAAGAGGAAAAGAAAATCGGCTGCTCATGCTCTGGGCAGCCGATTTTTGATAGAGAAGTCAAGCGCGACTGGCTCGAGCACATTTGATGCACAAAGTTGTTAGCGGGAGTATCTCCAGACGTTCCGGATCTATGGGTTCTCCGCATCGTTCGCAGATTCCATAACGTCCTTCTTCACATTTCTGCAGAGCCTGGCGAATCGTTTCTACGCGCGCTTGAGCTTGTTGACGCAAGGCTAGGGTGAATTCCCATTCATAGATGGCAGGGTCTCCCTTGCCATGCCCATAGTCTGCTTTCTGTTGCAGCCGCTGATCCAATTGCTCGAGTTCTTTCAGTGCTTCTTTCAGTTGTTCTTGCAGCCTCTTTTTGGTGCTCACAAGGTCAAGCATCACTGAATTGCCCCCCTTGCTACTGCTATCTCGTATTCTTGACAAAAACTGCACGAAGAAGGTGTGTGGATACCCGCATTTTACTCAGGAGGTTTATCTTCATCCTCGTCTGGCGAGGGCCCTTCGGGCAGGATTTCATCAGAGAATTCAGCTGCTGTTGTCCCTGCAGGGTACTCTTGCGTTGCGAGTTGTACCTCCTCGCTGGGCTTAGCCTCCTCTTCAGATTCAGCCTCTGCCATGCGCTGTTCCTCCCATGCAGCCCTTTCCTCTTCCGAAACGCGTTTCAGGCTCAACCCTATTCTCTTCCGTTGACCATCTATTTTTACAACCCGCATAGGTAAGGTATCGCCTACTTTGACTACCTCGCCGGGATGTTTGGGTGGAATTTCTGCTAGTTCAGAGATATGAACTAGCCCTTCGATGCCGTTATCAAGCGCGGCGAAGGCGCCAAAAGCAATGAGCTTGGTAATCGTACCGGTTACCACTTGCCCTACCTTGTACTTCTCCATGGCAACTTGCCAGGGGTCTGGTTCCGTTAGTCTCAAACTCAGCGCAATCCGTTTATTTTCTCTGTCGACGCGTAGTACGTAAACCTCCACTTCCTGGCCTATCTTAACCAGATCGCTGGGATGTTTGATACGATGCCAAGACAATTCGGAGATGTGGATCAAGCCATCCGTGCCGCCCAGATCAACAAAAACTCCAAAGTCGCAGATATTGCTCACTACACCTCTCAAACGGGCTCCTTCTTGCAGCTCGTTAAGCAGTTTTTCACGTTGCTGGGTGCGCCACTCGCGTTGCGCTGTGCGCTCAGAGAAAATCAAGCGGCGGTTTTGGCGGTCGACTTCGATCACTTTGAGATGTAAGCTCTGTCCCACCATCTTGGCTAATCGTTCCTGTAGGTTGGCTGTATTCATATTGCGTGATATACCCGTGATCTGTGAAGCGGGAACAAATCCGCGGATTTTGCCATACGGTACAATCAACCCACCTCGATTGTAGCCTTTGACTTTTCCTTCCCAAATTTCACCTGTTTCATACAGCCGTTGCGCGTCGAGCCAATCTTGCTCTTGCCGGGCGCGGTACCAGGAAACGAGAATACTGCCCTCCGGCCCACCTTCGGGTCTGAGGATATAAACCGGTATTTCATCTCCAATAGAAACGGACCCTATCACGTCTTGACCCACCCGTTGCAAGTCTTCTACAGGGATAACACCTTCGTGCTTGAGACCCAGGTCTACCAGTATGCTGTCCTGTCTGATGACCATAATCTTTCCCAAACGTATTTCCCCTCGTTTAGGCCGCATATACGTATACTCGTCAGGAATCACTTGCTGCATTGCAGCGGATTGTACCTGCGTATTGCTAACAGGTGCTGCGGAGGGCACCTCCTCTTCAGTCGGGTATTGAGCAGGCTTGATTGCCATCGGCTCAGGCCCAACTTTGGCAGAGGCTTGCTGCTCCACAATGGTTGAGTTCCCCGTCGGGGGAATCTCTATCACTTGGTGAGCGGACGGCGAGGGACGCGATTGTTGCTCCGTTGTTGATCCGGCCGACAGGTCAGCAGTATGCTGATCCCCTCCTGGTGGCCCGGATCTCTTTTCAACGGGAGCGAGATCGTTGCTCATGTAATATCCTCCATAATGCCTTGTTTGCCTTCATGAAACAAAAGCACTCGGTGTTCAGCTTCGCCAAATGCAGTCGGAAACCGAGTGCCAGAAATCTACAAGACCCGCCATGAACCAATGCGGATCCACACAAGATCAGAGAAAACAGTCGCCTCTACTCTCCCTGCGATGCCGCTACATCACTATGCCAATGAGAGTTTTCCTTGTCCCAACAATACTCTGAACAGTGTACAGTTCCTAGTCCGGCCCCGGCGTAGCCGAACGGCCAAAGATTTGACAATTAGAATCATTTGCTATTATTGATCACGCTTAAGACGATGATATTCTACACTATCTATGGACAATTGTCAATAACCCGCAAATTGGCGTGGGCCACTATTATAGCTCGCCCTTTACTTCTCGCTCTAATCTCTCAAAGAACTGGACCATGAAATCGTGACGGCTACTGGCAATTGCTCGTGCTGTTGCAGTGAACAGCGTGTCCTTGAGTTTGGATAACTTGAAGAAATATTCATGGACTGGCGTGTGCTGTGCGTCCGCTACATCTCCGCGCGCTTCGTCCGTACTTCGTCGGGCATAGTCTCGAGGCACCTCAGCCCATAGCCTTTGCGCATGCCGTCCAGCAATAGCATAGGCACGGGCCACCCCGATCGCACCAATAGCATCCAGTTTATCTGCGTCGTAAAGGATGCGCGCTTCCAATGTCTGGGGGATAGCTGAGTCACGGAAGCGATGGGTCGCGATGGCATGGGCAACTGCTTCTACCTTCTCTGCTGGGTGGCCAGCCAGGATTGCCCGTGCTCGCTCTGCCCCCTCACGGGCATGGCATGGTCCGCCTTCATCTTCTGCGACACGTGCCACATCGTGCAGCAAAACAGCAGCCCGAAGGATTTCCATATCCGCACCTTCCGCTTCGCAAATGCGCTCGGCTAGCTTCAGAACGCGCAGAACGTGATCAAAGTTATGCGCAGCATCCACCCCGGAGTAATAAGACCGGGCTTCTTCAATGCTGATCATCCAGCTCCTTTCAGGCGAAACAAATATTAGAGGGATTCCTACGCCACCAGATGAGCTTGTCTTACTGTCCTAATCAGACATGTAAACGGCGCAGCAAGGTGAAAGCTGCCAAACCTATGATGAGGCATTCGCCCATCGCCAGCAGGGCCAGCATCCAGGTGGCATCAATCCAGAATGGCACTGGAAACAATTGAATCAGTGTATCTGAATAGGCAAACAGCCAAGAATCTCCTTCGAAGAAGAGACGATGGAAAGCGGTGAAAAACAGATCGAAATTAGCATAGGCCAAGACGCCGATGGCGAACAACAACAGAAAGAGCGCCAGATTGCCCTGGTAGATGGCCCGCAGGGCTCCACTCCTCTCGTGAGGGTGACGCCAGACAAAGACAGCGGTCACTCCCCATAATAGAGCGCATATCCGGTGTATCCAGAAAGCAGTGCTCATCACTCGCTTTACATCCACCAGGTGTTTGATCTCACGCGCGTTGTAAACGGATTGTCCTTGCAAGCATAGGTTCATGAGATAATCAATGCCTTCGTTGGAGCGCAGGTACCACAATGTCGCTTCCGCCAAGGAAAGGCGTTCGGCGTCGCCGTACCGAGTCGCAGGCGGAAAATTCGGCTTACCATACTCATAGCGGATAAAGGTGGGAGTAGCCAGCAAGTACAGGTTGGATAGGAGAAGCAGTAGAGGAGTGCACACTAGGAACAAGGTGCGCGCAATTCTGAAAAACACTGAGGTTTTCACCACTCCACCTCCCGACTTGGTTGGCCAAGAAAATAGCGAACAATGCTCATGTGCACGATTTGTTCCACAGGAGCATGATCATCACAGAGTGTGAGTGCATAGGGTGTGAAAAACTCGTGTATGCGACCTGCAGCACGGGAAACCACGTTGCTCAAAATGGGATCATTCAGGCTAGAGAGTCTAGTGTGGATAGTAGCGAGATCGCTGGGCTGACGCGAAGCAATCACAACGCTATTGAGATTGCTCAGTGTGTCCACGATGTACACGTTGGGATAGACAGCTTTCAAAGTGCTGGCGATGGCTTCTACGAGGGTGTAATCTGTCTCGGTATGTGCTACATTGATAGCGACTACACCATCGGTGGTAAGATGGTCACGGACTTGCTGGAAGAACTCGACTGTGGTGAATTGAAAGGGAATATAGGGAGGGCAATAGGCGTCCACGATAACCACGTCATAGACTTTTCTGCTGTACGTCAGGTAATAACGCCCATCCTCCACGACGATATGCAAGTTGGGCAGGTTCAAACCAAAAAAGCGCTGCCCCGTTTCGATAATGGCAGGATCAATCTCGACGCCATCTATCGGGAGCGCCCCGAATACCACACTGTATTGCCGTGCCGTCGTTCCTCCAGCCAGGCCAATCAAACATAAGCTGCTTACGGGTGGTGAAGGTTGCCCGCTTCTAAAGAAAGGAGCCAGGAGAAAGTAATCGTACACGTACCCGGTCAATATCTGTTGCGGATGATAGACCGATTGGATGCCCTCTCCCTCATTCAATTTGAGGACAATCTCTTCCCCATTCTGAAGCACCTGGATATAGTTGTATGCCGAGTCCATCTCATAGATCAAACCCTCCGTTGGCTTGATCGCTCCCTGAGGTAGCAACTGGAGTGCCACAATAAAGGCCAATAACAAAATATAAAGCAGCGCCCGACGCCCAGCAGTTTGGAACAGTCCGATGATGGCAGTGGTCAACAACGAGAGTGAAATGGCAAATATAGTGCGACGAGTGCCGAAGGTGGGGATAAGCCAAAAAACGCTGCTAAAAGTTCCCAGGAGACTGCCCATGGTGGATAAAGCATAGATGCGTCCAGCTACGTTCCCGCTGGATAATGCCTGATCGATGCTGAGGCGTATCGCGAAGGGGAAAATGCAACCTAACAAAATACAAGGTATGGCAAATAGTGCTAGGACGCTTAGCAAAGAACCCAATACTGCTCCAGCTTGATAGTTTATAAAGCCAATAACGGAGTAATGCAGGATAGGGCGAGCTAGGTAGGGAATCAATCCAATGGTGAAACCCGCCCAAACCGATAGCCGATACAATAAGCTCGCCTGCGGATGGCTATCAGCAAGCCGTCCGCCAATGAAATAACCCAACGCCAGGTATGCCAATATCAAGGCAATCAGGAGCCCCCACACCGGCAACGAATTGCCAAAGTAGGGAGCAAGCAGGCGCGAGGCACACATCTCAACGCCCATCGTGGCTGCACCCCCGATGAGAACCAGCAAGTGTAGGACAAATCGCTTGCTACGCATCCCGTCTTTCCTTTATGCCTCCTTGCCAATATCTCTCTCCATAGCCATGGCCAGCACCCACAGCCAAAGCGCGTGTTTTGACACGCTTTGCCATAGCGAATTCATCGCCAAATAGCATGGCAAGTTGTGAACGGTAATGTCGGATTGCAGCGATCTTAACCTCTATATCCTCCTCACTCAGTGCCAAGACGAAAGACGAGGGAGGAGAGAGCCATGAGCCAAGAGCGCTGGCAAGGCTCTCGCTATCCTCGGCATAGGGATAGTCTTCGTAATATTGCATTGTGAAGCCAAGACGCCGCAATTGGAGCGCAACTTGAAATACAATTTGATGGTCTACGTGTTGGCCAACAGCCAAGGGTGCATAAAGGTGCGTACTCTCAATAGAAAGGGTTATTTTCAGACGCGCAACCAATTCGTCAATGAGATAGAGCTCCTCACTCGCTATTGGGCCGAACAAGGCCTCCTCAGCAGTATAGAAAAACTCGCCAGTAACAGGATGGCAGCGGTAAATGCAGTCTAGGTAATCCCAGTGTTCGTACTCTGCACATAGACAAGCCATCGCCATAGCATCTTCCTTGCGTCGGAGTCCAACTGGATCACGCACTTCCCCCCAGCGCTGATGTTGCCAGGCCGCAAAAGGTGAGAGCACGCAGTAGTCCGGCACGCCAGCAAAACAGGTAATAACCAGTGGTCTTATTCCCTGCTGCGCTTGTTGATGGATGAGACCACCACAGGATAGAGCAGCATCATCCAGATGTGGAGATAGGAAGATGGGTTTCACAGGCGGTTTGTGCATGTCAGTGTCTCACCTGGGATTGGACGTTTACCAGTATATCATCCTTCAAGGGAAAAGGCAAGGCAATGATGATATGGGTCATGCCGAAACAGTACTGGTAAGAGCAGTAACTATACAGCTTAGGCTTAGTTAGTAGTTTGATCCTCTGTCTGGGCTCGCTATCATGCCGCTATAAAAACAAGGGACAGGAAAGCGTGCTTTCCTGTCCCTGTGAGCCGTGTCAGTACCTGTCAGACTTGCTAGCTATTCCTCACCCGTCATTATTACGACCATGGTTTTGCCTTCTTCGACTTGGATCATGATCTGAGCGGTGCGGCCATCTTTAGTGAAGGACATCATGCCGGGGATTGCCTCCTCGCCCTTATTCCAACCATTGGCAGGCATTTGAGTGGCATAGAAAGCGCTGACCTCTTCTACGCTCTTCGTGGTCTTGAAACTGATAAAGCCAGAAATTGCGCTGAGCTCGGTAGCGCCGTCTATGATCGGGATATCTACAGGCATAGCGGGCTTCACCCCCTCCGGTGCCTCGATGGTGATGGGTTTATTGATATCGGTGAGGTCAAAGGTCGTGTCAAACGCGCCTTCATCACCACCGCCAATAGCCAGGTTTTTGCCTTCGTAATGCGCTGTGTACTTGACTACTACGTTGAATTCTGTAGATACCCATACTTCACCACTGGCCTTGGCAATAACGCCAAGGCCGACGGCTGATCCAAGAGTGCTCTCATCAAAGACATAGCGGTTGGTGGGCACACCGTTGACCAATACATTTCTCTGCATTAGCTTGCCCCTATTTCCAGAAATCACACCAAATGGGTCGCTCAAGAAGCGATTGCCACCAAAGAGATCTTCACCATAGGTGGTCATGGCTAGCCAGCCAGACCCAGTGTTGATATAGTAACTATCTTGCCCGAGCTGAATCACTTCGAGTGTACTCGTTTCCTCCGCGCTGGTGCTCGTCCATACTAGGCGGCGTGCTAATGGCTGATTCACCCGCTCTTCGAGCACATCCCAGGAACCAGTCTCTTTCTGCCCAGCCTTCATAGTTTCCCATTTGAAGGTGTAATGCATGCGGTAACTATTCAGGCCAGCCAGGCCGGTCGCCTGTCCAAAGTTATATTCCTCAGCTTCTGCTGTAGGTTGCACTGTAGTTGGTATGCTCGCGGGCTTGGGCGCGGTCATCGTGGCCTTTACCAACGGTGTAGGAGTGGGTTCCTTTGGACCAGCGCAAGCGACCATAAGCAAGAGCATGACCAATATCAACGTACCAAGAACTCTTCTCATTTTCTTTCTCCTTTCATCTTCAAAAGTTGAATAATTATAACCTAAAAACCCCGCATTTCCAAATGATTGGAATAGGTCCTACTGCAAGCTTGGGTAAATATCGGGATGCGGGGATAGAGCAGCGTGATAAGAAAGCCACCGGCTTAGCAGGACATCAGCTTTAAAGTGCACCGCCCGAAAGGTATCCATCTTGCTTTTTGCTTTGGCGTCCTGTATAATTTCAGTAGAGTGAACACTCAGCGCAGAGGACGAAGCTTTGCCACTACAACATATCCTTAATAACGTCTATTACCTACCTGGTGCAAGCAACATTGGCCTCATTATAGGCGAGGAACAGCAAGCTCTCCTGATTGATACAGGAGTTGGGCAGCGTTCTGGACGATTGTTGTTGCAGATTCTGGAAGAACAAGGCCTCAATTTGGTGGCCATTCTCAACACCCATGGTCATGGTGACCACGTGGGAGGCAATGCTTATCTAGTCGAGCATACCGGTGCTAAAGTCTATGCTCCTGTGTATGATTCGATTGTATTACAGCGTCCTGTATGGGGTGCTATGTGTGTATTTGGTGGGGCTGAACCCATTGTCGAGTTAGGTACGCCTCGCTTTGCCCCTCAACCTTGTGTTACAGATGTGGTAGTGACCGAAGGTGAAATCCAGATTGCTGGGATAACAGTGCAGGTTGTACCCCTACCAGGTCACACGGGCAGTCATACCGGCTATATTGTGAACGATGTCTTTTTCACGGGGGATATTCTGGCTGGAGAAGCGGAATTAGCGAACACGGCTATTTCGTACGCCTATAGCGTTACCAAGCGCCTGGAAAGCCTGGAAAAACTGCGCCATTATTCCTGTGCGTATTACGTATTGGGGCATGGTCAACTCGAACGCGATATTGCCGGCCTTATCAAGCGCAATATCGCACAAATAATGGATGTTCTGAATTTTATCGAGAACTACCTCGCTCAAGCACCCGCTGAAGTCAGTAGTCTTTTGAGAGCTGCCTGTCAGCACTATGGGATCAAGATCCGCAATATCCGGGAATACTATCTTTTATTGCCAACGCTCCACGCTTATTTGAGCCATCTGAGCAACAGTGGCCAGATAACGTATCAGATCACAGACAATCGTTTGCTTTGGTGTACTTGTAGAAAGGAGTGAAAATGCTAATCCTTAATGGGATTTTGGTGACATTTGGAGCAAACCCGCGTATCATACCCGATGGTGCATTACGGATCGAAGGCGACACAATTACAGACGTCTCAACTACCCCAGACTTGAGAGCTCGGTATCCTGAGGAGGATACACTTGATGCACAGGGGCAGCTTGTGATGCCCGGCTTGATCTGCGCCCACACCCATTTCTATGGCCTGTTTGTGCGGGGCATGAGCCTGCGAGGAGAGCCGCCAGCCGATTTTCCGCAAATCCTGGAACGCCTTTGGTGGCGTTTGGACAAGGCACTCACCATCGAAGACATCCGCTATAGCGCTCTCGTGTGTCTGATTGATGCCATGCGCAATGGCACGACCACGCTCCTTGACCACCACGCCTCCCCACACGCTATCACCTACTCGCTGGATGCCATCGCGGAGGCAGTGACTCAAGCGGGGTTACGGTGTTGTCTGTGCTACGAGGTCTCGGATCGAGATGGGCCAGAGGCGATGCAGGAAGGCTTGGATGAGAATGCTCGCTTCATTCAACGCGTGAAAGGCAAAGAAGGATTGCTCGCCGCTACCTTTGGATTGCATGCCTCCCTCACTTTATCAGACGAGACGTTGGCTCGTGCGGTCGAGATGGCGAGGGGGCTCAATGCTGGATTCCACATTCATGTCGCAGAAGGTATTGCGGACGTGCACGATTCTCTGAAAAAGTATGGCCAGCGTGTAGTGGAACGCCTAGCCCAACGCGGTATCTTGGGACCCAAAACCATCGCTGCGCACTGCGTTCATGTAGACGACCACGAGATGGGCATCCTGCGAGAAACAGGCACGCGGGTAGTGCACAATCCGCGCTCCAACATGAACAACGCCGTCGGGGTGGCCAATGTGCCCAAGATGTTGGAGAATGGTATCGAGGTTGGTCTGGGCAACGATGGCTTCTCGAACAATATGTTCAGCGAAATGAAAACAGCCTATCTATTGCACAAGCTGGCTAGCGAGGACCCTCGGGTACTTGGTGCGGATAAGGTTTTGACAATGGCTGTGCAGCACAATGCGCAGACGGCCGGGCTTTTCTACTCTAAACCACTGGGAGAGCTCACACCGGGTGCTTATGCTGACATCGTGTTCCTGGACTATGTTCCCCCCACACCGCTGACGGAGGGGAATTTGCCTTGGCACATCATTTTCGGTGTGGATGGAGCTCACGTGAGCACGACGATCGTCGCGGGCAAAGTACTCATGCACAAACGCGAGTTGAAGACGTTGGATGAAGAGGAGATCGGGGCGAAGGCTCGTGAGCTGGCAGCCAAGCTCTGGCAGCGGCTGTAGAAGCGCGGAGCGCTAGGAGGAAATAAACTTATGGCACAGCGAACGAAAGGACGAAAAGGCCGGCTAAGCGGCCCCATTAAGGTAGGGCTCTTTTTCGCCATCTTGGCAATTGTTTTGACCCTTGTGGGTCTATGGCGGGCAAACAATTTATCTCTACCAAATATTTTGCTGGCGATTGTGCTCTGCGGAGGAACTTGGGGACTGGTCAGTTGGGCCATTGCCACAGCCGTTGTGCAAGTTGAAGAGGACGTAGCATTGAGGAAAGGCTAATAAGGACAAAGACTCTAATTGCCGTATCGAGTATCAAGCCATAATATGCATTTCAGATCGCCAGCCTATAGGAGGGGGCATGTCTGACAAAATGCGTGTCCAACCTTTCGATGTTTTACTTCGTTGGATACTCAAAGAATTCGAGGGAAACCAATCCATCTTTGGCATTCACCGCTCTCTGTTCTACATACCCAAAAAGGATAGCCTGTATGCGGTAAAGGATATGTTTGGGCATTACCTGGCTACTCCAATCGGCCCAGCGGCAGGACCACACACGCAGTTGGCACAGAACATTGTCTGTGCTTGGCTTTCGGGCGGACGATTTATCGAACTCAAGACTGTGCAGATTATGGATGAGCTCGAGATTCCTCGCCCATGCATTGACATGGAGGATGAGGGCTATAACGTCGAGTGGTCGCAGGAACTCAAACTGGATCAGTCCGCACGGGAATACATCAAGGCATGGGTGCTAATTCATATCCTGCACCGACTGCTTGGTTTTGAGGGCAAGGTCCCCCTTGGAACCATCTTCAACATGAGCGTTGGCTATAACTTGAACGGAATACAAAGCTCACCCATGACGCGCTTTATGGAGCGGATGGTGGATGCTTCCGAGGAGATTGCGGAGATCCAGAATATCCTGTGCACACATTTCCCCCAGTTTGCCGACATTGAGATCCCAACTCAATTGACTAACAATGTCACTCTTTCCACGATGCATGGTTGCCCACCAGATGAAATCGAACGGATTGTACGCTATCTGCTGGAGGAAAGAGGACTGCACACTACAGTGAAATTAAACCCCACCTTGCTGGGCAAAGACATGGTGATGCAGATCCTCCATGAACATCTTGGTTTCCGTGAGATTCAAATTCCAGATGCTGTGTTCGAACATGATCTGCAATACGAGCGCGCCGTGGAATTGATTCGGACGCTACAACAAGTGGCGGCTGAGCATAGTCTGACCTTTGGGGTCAAGTTGAGCAATACACTGGCGATGGCTAACCACAAGGGGCTTCTCCCTGGAGACGAGATGTACATGTCAGGACGGGCCCTCTACCCCATCACTATGAACCTATTCCACAAATTAGCGCAAGAATTCAAAGGCGACTTGCGCGTCTCATATTCGGCAGGGGCAGATGCATTTAACGTGGTCACGATCCTGGCAGCTGGTGCTTATCCGGTCACGACCGTTACTGACCTGCTCAAACCGGGCGGCTATTCTCGACTTCTCCAGTCTCTTGAGAATCTGGAACAGGCGATGCATGACCAAGGCGTCGCCAGCTTGGAGGAACTCGCCCGAGACAAACTGGCCAACCTGGAGAAAGCAGCCAACGATGCATTGCAGGATCTCCGCTATAAAAAGAGTTATCACCCGTACGGGCTGCCGAAGGTTGAGTCGGGCTTGGGGTTGTTTGACTGTATTGCAGCACCTTGTAAGGAGCAATGCGCAGTGCATCAGGATGTGCCGGAGTACATCTGGTGGATTGCCCAGGGAGAGTACGATCGTGCGCTTGAGGTTGTGCTCAAACGCAATCCACTGCCAGGCGTAACTGGGTATATCTGCACGCACCTGTGCCAAATCCGCTGTACCCGCAACAATTACGAACAGCCTGTGGCAATTCGGGCGCTCAAGCGAGTTGCCGCTGAGAGAGGCAATGCTGCGATGCTAGTGAAGGAACAAAATGAGCATAAGGCTAGTTCTACTCGTAGCCGAAGGGTTGCAATTATTGGCAGTGGCCCTTCTGGGCTGGCTGCAGCGTATTTCCTAGCTTTGAACGGCGTCCAGGTAACCATCTATGAAGCCAAAGATAGACCCGGGGGCATGCTGACGATCGCCCCTTCTTTCCGACTGCCCCCATCTATTGTGCAGAAGGACATCGAGCGCATCACCCGGATGGGAGTCAACATCGAGCTTTCTCACCCCATCACCTCGCCGCCGGAAGAGCTGCTCAAGCAGGGTTTTGATGCTGTATACATCGCCTGTGGCTTCCAAAAGGATGTCCCATTAACAATCGAAGGAATAGAGGCTACCGGCATCTTTGCTGCCCTCGATTTGTTGGAACGAGTAGCGTGGGGGGAGAAGCCGAACCTGGGCTCTAAAGTGCTCATCATCGGTGGTGGAAACACCGCGATGGATGCTGCTCGGACTGCGCGAAGGATTACAGGCAAACCGGTAACAGTGGTCTATCGGCGAACAGAACGCGAGATGCCGGCTACCGAGGAAGAAAAAGAAGCGTTTTTTGCCGAGGGCAACACATTGATAGAACTTGCCTCCCCCACCAGGGTCATCGTGAAGAACGGACGAGTGGCTGGATTAGAGTGTGTGCGCAACAGATTAGGCGATCCCGAGGCAGATGGACGGAGGAAGCCAATCCCAATCGCAGGGAGCGAGTTCGAGATCGAAACCGATGCCATCATTGTGGCCATTGGCCAAAGACCGGACATTGCTTTCCTCGATGGCAGCGCGGTTTCTCTGCGTCCAGATGGAGCTATTGCAGTTGATCCCCAGACAGGACAGACACAGGCGGGCTGTGTATATGCCGGCGGTGATGCCGTGCGAGGGCCGGCTACGGTTATAGAGGCGTGCGCCGACGGGCAGCGTGCTGCCGAAGCCATTTGCACCGAGCTGGGCATCCACTTTGAGTGGTTGCCGATCAGAGTGGCGGAGCTCTCGGAGACAGAGATTGTGCAGATCAAACGCGCTCGTGCCAGAAAAGCAATGCCGCATAGACCTGAGGCACCCTACGTTGCCCGCTGTAATGATTTTGAATTAGTTGAGCAAACGCTGAGCGAGGATGCGGCGCGTAACGAAGCCGCTCGTTGCCTGCAATGCTCCACCCTTTGTGACAAATGTGTAGAGGTCTGCCCCAACCGTGCCAATTACACCTACTTCATCATCTCGCCGATGAAGGCAGCAATGCCTGTACTCTCCTGCCACAATGGCAAGCTGGTTGTATCAGGGGAGCGCCTGTTTCAACTCGAGCAAGTTCGGCAGATTATTCATGTGGACGATTTTTGCAATGAGTGCGGTAACTGCGCTACCTTCTGTGTGCACCAAGGAAAACCCTATCGCGAAAAGCCAAGGCTGTTCTTCAATGCAGGTGATTTCGCGTTGGAGAAGGATAATGCTTTCTACATCGAGAGAATGCACAAGGGGTGGGTTATCAGAAGGCGAGAAAATGGGAAGGAAGCACATCTCTTTACAACTGACGGAGCAAATGAGGTGGCTTTTGAGAATGATCGGTTGAAAATGACTTTTTCGTCTTCTGACTTCCGACTCAAGACAATGGCATTGAAACAAGAATTTCAAGGGGCTTTCTCTCCGATTGAAGCGGCAGAAATGTATGTGATTCTTCATGGCGTTACTACCTCTCTGCCCTTCTTACCTTTTCCTCATGGATAGAGATGCAACTCTGGGAAGCATTGCAAGTTCACAAGGGCGACGTGATCTCCTTCGTGGGAGCAGGAGGGAAGACCACGGCCATGTGCCGCTTAGGCCGTGAGTTGGTCAGCCTTGGCTGGCACGTGATCGTGACCACCACGACCATGATACGCCCACCATCCCTTGGACCAATGGAAGATTTGGTTGTATCTAGCGACCCAGCAGAAGCTTTGTGTCTAGTCAAGGAGTCTCTACACCATAACAGCCTGATCACATTGGCTGCCCAGCGTCTTGAGACAGAGAACAAACTGAAGGGCATTGATCTAGGTTTAGTTGAGACTCTGATAAATCTAGCAGATGCAATCATCATTGAGGCTGACGGAGCCAAGGGGCGGTCGCTCAAAGCTCCCGCAGCCTATGAGCCAGTAGTGCCCATCGAGACCACTCTGTTCGTGCCCGTCGTGGGGGTAGATGTGGTTGGCAGTACACTTGGCGAAGAAGCGGTTCACCGTCCTCAACTGGTTGCCGAGCTGACTGGCTTGACACCTGGGGAAGTGATCAACGCTTCGGTTCTGGCAAAACTCCTTGTCCATGAACAGGGGGCACTCAAAGGGGCTCCTGCTCATGCTCGTGTGATGCCTTTCATCAATAAGGTGCAGGATGATAGGGCACTTGCTATTGCCCGCCAAATAGCGCGCCAGATTAAGGCTGCTTCCCCCCTGGATAGGGTGCTTATCGGTGCAGCGGCAACTGATAACCCCGTCATGGAATGCTGGCGTCGGGTCTCGGCTGTCGTCCTGGCGGCTGGAGCTTCAAAACGCTTCGGAATGCCCAAGCAACTTTTGCCCATTGCGGGAAAAACCATGATTGAGCATGTGCTGGATGCGGTGATGGCTACCAGCGTAGACGAGGTCATAGTCGTCCTTGGATGCTCCGCAGAGCAAATCACGCCGTGCATTCCATCGGCTTGCCGCACAGTGTGGAATGAGAAGTGGGAAGCAGGTATGAGTTCCTCTATATGTGCCGGACTTGAGGCGATTGATCGCCGATCAGAAGCTGCCCTGTTTGTCCTGGCTGACCAGCCACTAGTGACAAGTTCAGCACTTGAGCGCATCTTACTAGCGTACTATCGCACGACTAAGCCAATCGTCGCCTCCTCCTGTGAGGGTCGGCGCAGCCCGCCTGCTCTGTTCGACCGCTGCCTTTTTCCCGAGCTGAAAGCTCTACATGGGGACATAGGCGGGCGGCAGGTAATCGCACGCTTTGAAGATAAGGTGGTGCCTGTCGAAGTGGAGTCTCCGGAAATTTGCTGCGACATTGACACAGATGCCGATTATCGAAGGCTCTTGGAGCGAATACAAGCAGAACAACAAGCCTCTGAAGGGATGAACAAAGCAAGATGACTATTCCCAAGTTGACCCAACTGCGCAGTTTGATCATTGATATGGATGGAGTTCTTTACCGCGGGAATGCGCCTATCCAAGGGGCAGGCGAATTTCTCCATTTTCTGCGTCAGATAGGCGTGCATTGCCTCCTGCTCACAAACAATTCGACACTCACAGCGTCGCAATACGTTGCCAAATTAGCGCGCATGGGCATACAAACAGTGGAGGAAGAAATTTTGACTTCAGGTGAGGCCACTGCCATGTATTTGGCCAGAGTCGCTCCACCTGGCACCAAGGTCTATCTCATTGGTGAGCATGGTGTGCGAGCCGAATTAAAGAAGAAGGGATTTGTGCTCAGCAAAGATAGCGACGTCGCGTATGTGGTGGTGGGGCTCGATTACCATTTCAATTATGAGAAGATGACAACTGCGGCTCGCGCCATCCGAGCAGGTGCTCTGTTCATTGGTACCAATCCGGACAAGACTTTCCCTTCTGAAGGCGAGTTGACTCCAGGTGCGGGAGCACTATTGGCGGCGATTGAAACCGCTACGGACACTGCCCCACTGATTATCGGCAAACCACAGCCAATCATCTTTGAGATCGCCTTTCAGAAACTACAGGCTGAACCGAAGACAACGGCTATGCTTGGCGATCGTCTCGATACAGATATTCTGGGCGGGCGGCGAATGGGACTAGTCACTATCCTCGTACTGAGCGGGGTGACGGACCGTCAGCAGTTGGCTCATTCATCGCTTATGCCCGATCTAGTCTATGAAGACGTTGCTGCACTGCATCGAGCCTGGCGTGAAGGATTGCGGGATGACAGCGAGCATTTTGCTCACTGATTGGTCTTATGAACAACTAGCGTCCTGGGTCACCGAACAGGGTGAGCCTTCGTTCCGCGCTCAGCAGCTTTTCGCATGGATCTACCGTGAGTTGGTGTTCGATTTTACCGCCATGACCAATCTGCCGTTGCCTCTACGTCACAAGTGGAATGACCTGGCTATCATCCAGCCACTGCTGCCTCTAGAAACCCTAACCTCTGCTGATGGTCTGACGACAAAAGTATTGTTGCAGTTGCAGGACGGTGAGACGATAGAGAGCGTGCTCATGCATTATGAGGGGCGTCATACGGTGTGCCTTTCAACCCAAGTGGGTTGTGCATTGGGGTGCCCGTTTTGTGCCACGGGCCAAAGCGGATTCAAGCGCAACCTGAGCAGCGGCGAAATCGTGGGACAGGTGCTCTATTTTGCTCAGCAACTGCGAGAGCGGGGAGCCACCGTTACCAATGTAGTGTTCATGGGCATGGGCGAGCCTCTGGCCAACTACGAAGCGACCTTGCATGCTATAAGGGTTTTGAATGACCATCGAGGCTTCAACCTGGGAGCACGGCGATTTACTATCTCCACAGTTGGGTTGGTGCCAGGCATTCGTCGCTTGGCTCAGGAAGAGCTTTCTGTGGGGCTAGCGATCTCGCTACATGCAGCTAACGACAAGCTGCGAGACCATCTGGTGCCTATCAACAAACGTTATCCGTTAGCAGAGTTGCTCGCAGCCTGTCAAGAATACGTGCAGCGAACCGGACGGCGGGTAAGTTTTGAGTATGCACTGATTCAGGGCGTTAACGACGACCCAAAGCAAGCGAGGGAACTGGGCCAACTGCTGCGCGGCTTGCTCTGCCATGTGAATCTCATCCCGCTTAATCCTACTGGAGAATGCGATTATCAGCCCTCCACACGACAGCGAATCTTTGCCTTCCGACGCGAGCTGAATCGCATGGGGATCGCGAACACCGTGCGATTGGGGCGTGGTATTGATATACAGGCGGGATGTGGCCAACTGCGATCGCGTCAGCGAAAAACGGATTAGTTCTTGCTTTTTTGGCAAAAACGGAGTATTATGGCCTTATGAAGGGTGGACCACCAGTCAAAATAGCTGCATCCATTCTGTCCGCAGACCTCACACGCCTTGGGGAACAGGTGAAAGAGGCTGAGACAGGAGGGGCTGATTACATTCACATTGATGTGATGGATGGTCGTTTTGTGCCCAATATCACATTTGGCCCCGCAATTGTTGAAGCTGTGCGCCGCGTCACCTCTTTGCCGTTGCCTACCCATCTCATGATCGTAGAGCCAGAGCGTTACATTGCTGATTTTATCTCTGCAGGAGCAGACTGGATCCTCGTGCACGTGGAAGCCTGTCCACATCTGCACCGTACGATCCAACAGATCAAGAGTTATGGTGCAAAAGCCGGCGTGGTGCTCAACCCGGCCACGCCAGCAATGTCTTTGCAAGAGATTCTAGAAGATGTGGATTCGGTTCTGGTGATGACGGTCAATCCCGGCTTCGGCGGACAAAAGTTTATTTCCAGCATGCTCAATAAGATTCGACAAGTAAAGCACATGCTGGATGAACGCCGCTCGTTCGCGGCTATCCAGGTAGATGGAGGGATTGATTTTCAGACTGCGCCGTTAGTTGTAGCAGCAGGAGCCACTGTGCTTGTAGCTGGACAGGCTATATTTGGTACGAAAGAGCCTGTGGCAGAGGCAATTTCCAGAATACGGAGGAGCATCGAAGTCTGATCGAAGGTGTTTCAAGCAAAAAGCCAGCACTTGCGGGTGCTGGCTTTCCGAGGACAGCGAGGAGCTAAGCCTTATGCAATGTACGAAGGCAGCGCGTGCACACGTTCAGACGCCTGATTGTATTGCCATCTCGAACGGTTACTTTTTGGATATTGGGCAACCAGCGACGATTCGTAGCTCTTTTGGAATGGCTTACGTTATGACCGTACTGTGGTCCCTTTCCACAGATATCGCATTTTACTGACATTGGACATTACCTCTTTTGCATGTAAATAAAATATACTGGAAAAAGCACTATATATTACCACAAAAACGCATTTTAGGCAAGTTTTTATGGCAAAGGAGAATGTGCTCAATGTCATGAAGAGCGCTAATGAAGCATGACATGCTGAGCGCTGTTTCCGCATCTTTTCGAGGAGCAGGGAGTGTATAAATGGCTGAAGAGCGCAAATTAGGCCGAATTGAAGTTTCACCTGCAGCTATTGCAGGGCTAGCAGCTGCAGCAGTGCTGGAGTGCTATGGCGTAGTAGGCATGGCATGCCCTACACTCCGCAGCGGTCTGGCGGAGATATTGCACCGCGATAATTACCGCCGAGGTGTACAAGTTAAGGTGGTAGAACAGCGGATCATCATTGACCTATACGTGGTTTTGGAATACGGGGTCCGCATTAGCGAAGTAGCGCATAACATTATGGAAAATGTCAAATTCCGCGTAGAGAAAGCTCTAGGTGTTCCTATTGGGGCAGTCAACGTTCACATACAGGGTCTGAGAGTCAGCACGAACAGCAGTGAGTAGGACGTGACGAGCAATTCATCACGTACTATGAGCGCTGGGATGGAGGTAAGGTTTTGACCGGACAAGATGACGTAGGCAAGACGAGCAGGCATTCGTTACCACCTACGAATAGGAAAGAGGATAGACCAATCGCTTGCGATGGACAGGAGCTAAAGAGACTCATCGAAAGCAGCACGGCCTGGTTAGAGGCACATATCGACTTCATCAATTCGCTCAATGTCTATCCCGTGCCCGATGGTGACACGGGTACCAATATGTATTTGACCATGCAGGCTGCTCTACGGGAAATATCTACGGTTTCGGAGAACTCGATCGCGGCTGTGACTCGTGCTTTGGCGCATGGAGCGCTAATGGGTGCACGTGGTAACTCGGGCGTGATCCTTTCCCAAATATGGCGGGGAATTGCCAAGTACCTGGATGGCAAAGAGCAACCTACTGCTTCTGACTGGGCACTTGCTTTGCGCGAAGGTGCTGTGACTGCTTATAAAGGGGTGATGCGGCCAGTTGAAGGGACAATTCTGACCGTTGTGCGTGAGGCTGCTGAAGCAGCTATGTCCGCTGTAGCGGACAGCAATGACACCCTGTACGTGCTGGAACGGACGGTAGAACGTGCCAAGGATGCTTTAGCGCGCACGCCCGAACTGCTGCCTGTGCTCAAAGAAGCGGGCGTGGTTGACGCCGGCGGACAGGGCCTATACGTCATTCTAGAGGGGTTTTTGCGCCACTTGCGCGGAGAGCAAATACCGCTAAGGCTAGAAATCAGAGCAGCGACAAAGTTGGAGCAAGGAGCACTTTCTGAGGGTGAATATGGTTACGACGTACAGTTTCTTATCGAGGGGGAGAATTTACCTATTGAAGATATCCAAGCCACGATAGAGAGTATGGGCGAAAGCGTTCTAGTTGTTGGGGATGCGCACACCATCAAAGTACATGTGCATACAGACGATCCTGGGCGTATCATCAGTTACGCGACTAGCAAGGGAACTCTGCGCGATGTAGTGGTGGAAAACATGCAGGTACAGTATCGGCAATTTCTGGCACAACAGAGGCAGGAGCAACGCCCTGTTTCCACAACCCAACCGCTAAGCGATATTGAAATTGTGGCAGTGGTTAATGGAGATGGACTTAGGCGGGTGTTCGAAAGCCTAGGAGCAGGAGCAACGGTACCTGGTGGGCAGACTATGAACCCTAGCACTGAAGAGCTGCTGAAAGCCATATCCAGCCTGCCCGTTGATAAGGTCATTGTCTTGCCAAATAATCCCAATGTCATCCTGGCCGCGCAACAGGCGCAGCGGATGTCCGAAAAAGAAGTCGTGATTGTTCCAACCAAGACCATACCGCAAGGTATCAGAGCTCTATTAGCTTTTAACTACCAGAGCGACCTGAAAACCAACGCAGACCTGATGGAGCGAGCAGCTTCTCAAATCCAGACCATAGAGATCACCAATGCCATCCGTTCGGTTCAAATCAATGGTCTGCAAGTTCAGAGGGGGCAATTCATTGGATTGCTCAATGGTGAGCTGGTTGAGGCTAACGATGACCTGCAACAGGTAACACAGGCCGTGTTGCAGAGGATAGATATGGAGCAGTACGAGATCATAACCGTCTACTGGGGCGAGGCAGTCACTCAGGAGCAAGCTGAGCGTCTTATTTCCTGGATAGCGAAGCGCTACCCAGACAAAGAAGTCGAGTTGGTGGAAGGCCAGCAACCGTATTACCACTATATCATTTCAGTGGAATAATTAGAGGAGGACGCGAGCATGATCAGGATAGTGACCGATAGTTCTTCCGACATCTCACCACTCCTTGCCGCTGAACTAGGTATAACTGTCGTGCCTATCAAGATCAATTTTGGGTCCAAGGTCTACTCTGATGGAGTAGACATAGATCGGAACGAATTTTACCAACAACTGAGCAAAAGCAGGTTTCTACCCACTGCTGAACCTCCTCCTTCAGAGGAGTTCCAGCGCGTGTACAGCCAATTGATGAAGAACACAGACCAGATTTTGTCCATCCATCTCTCCTCAAGACTGAATAAAACAGTACAGGCAGCCCAAGAAGCAACCAGAGCATTTCTAGGCCGGAGTAAGATCACGGTCTTTGATTCACGAATGATATCCTGGGGACTTGAGACTCTGGTAGTAGCTGCTGCCGAGGCTGCCCAACGAGGAACCCCAGTTGCAGAGATTGTGCGGTTAATCCGGGGGATGATTCCTCGCCTTTATATGGTCTTTTTCGCCGAAAACTTGGAGTATCTGGAACGATACGTTCATTCCGTCAGGAGGCGCTCGTTTGCTGATAGTTTTCCAGGCCCTAGACCGCTCATGATTGTGGAAGAAGGCGAGATCATGCCGCTGGATAAAGTTCGCTCCCGAGGACGGCCAGTAGATCGTCTCTTTGAGTTTGTAGCTGAGTTCGCATATTTCGAAAAAGTCGTAATCCTGCAAGGACGTTCCTCAGATGATGCACAAATGCTTTTTGAGCGTCTTTCCGATGCCTTTCCTCAAAAGAATCTAGATATCAAACCCTATGGAGCGACTCTTGCTACTTATTTAGGGCCAGATGCCTTGGGTGTAGTGGTCTACGAAGGGATAGGATGAAACGCGAGCATTCACTGCTGTGGATATGCGAGAACTATGGGCTTAGATTTCGATAAGTTGATCAAAATACTGAGCGAAGAACGCACCGATGGTTGCCAGAACCGCATTGTCATTGGCGGATTGGACAAATTTGTGGCTACCTGGCTTCAAAAGGCTGAAGCAGAACCCCCGGACCGGCAGAATCAGGTGACTGAGGTCGTTGCACGCCTTCAGGGATACGCCCAAAAGCCTATTGCGGAGCGCTTCGCTGCTATCCAGGAGACTCTGGAAATGCTGCAATCCTCCATCGGTGGACAAAATGCAAGGGAAGAGCATCAGCCTGCGCAGAGCAATGCACAGCGCAAGGAGCGGACCCGGCCAGTGCAATCCAGCTCTGGACTCAAGTCTCCAGTGACCGTTGTACGAGGCGTGCAATCTGCTTTGGCTCGTAGGTTAGCTCACCTTGGCGTGCATACAGTGGAAGATCTGCTCTACCTTTTTCCACGCCGTTATGACGATTTCAGTAATCTGAAAACCATCCGCGAACTCAGGTACGGCGAGGAAGTAACGATTATTGGCATAGTGCAGGAAGCGCAAAACCAACAAACACGTAGTGGTAAGACTCTGACCAGAGCCATAATCTCCGATGGCACTGGCTTCGTAGAAGCGATCTGGTTCAATCAGCCGTATCTCGTACGGCAGTTGACAAAGGGTCGCCAGATTGTTCTCAGCGGCCGTGTTGACCAGTATTTGGGCCGCTTGACGTTCCAATCTCCCCAATGGGAACGTTTGACAGGCGACTTGGTACACACAGGACGTTTAGTGCCAGTGTATCCTTTGACATCCGGGTTGACTGCACGGCGTATGCGTTCCTTGATCAAATCCGCCATCGAAGAATGGGCCTCGCGACTGGTGGATTGTCTGCCTCCCTCGCTGTGTCAGAGTTATCATTTGGTTGATGCAGCCACAGCTATTCAGCAGGTGCATTTCCCCGATAGCTGGGATTCCTTGGCGCGTGCTCGTCAACGGCTCTGCTTTGAAGAGTTTCTCCTGATTCAATTAGGAGTGATGAGCCAACGTATTGCCTGGCAAAAGCAGCCAGGCCGACCGATGGTTGTAGATCAAGCGCTATTAGACGCTTTTGTAAATGCTTTGCCATTCAAATTGACTGCAGCTCAACAGCGTGCTTTGCGGGAAATCACGGAAGATTTACAACGCCCCCATCCTATGAGTCGCCTTTTGCAAGGCGATGTGGGCTCTGGTAAGACAGTTGTAGCACTCGGAGCGATGCTGGTAACGGTGGCAAATGGCATGCAAGCGGTACTGATGGCTCCAACCGAGGTACTTGCTGAACAACACTGCCGAACACTAAGTATCCTGCTGCAGAATGCAGCAGACGCACTCCAAGGTCATGCAGAGATGGCTGCTCATCTAATGGCTCAGACACGAATTGGGTTGTTGATAGGTAGTTTAAGCCAGGCAGAGAAAGAGGAAGGGCGCCGTCAGATCGCAAGTGGCGAAGTAGATATCATCGTTGGTACTCATGCTCTAATCCAGGAAGGGGTTATTTTTAAAGATCTGGGTTTGGCGATTGTGGATGAGCAGCATCGCTTTGGCGTTGCCCAGCGAGCTGCCTTGCGCCAGAAAGGGTATAATCCCCATATGTTGGTGATGAGTGCAACACCAATCCCTCGCACTCTGGCCCTGACCATCTACGGTGATTTAGATCTCTCTGTTATTGATGAGCTTCCTCCTCATCGCCAGAAAATCATCACCAAATGGCTTGCACCTCGGGAAAGAGAGCGAGCATACGCATTTCTGCGTGGGCAGATCGAAAAGGGTCGGCAAGCTTTCATCATATGCCCGTTGATTGAGGAGTCCGAGAAGATCGAAGCCAAAGCGGCAGTGGATGAGTACGAGCGTCTACGGGATGAAGTGTTCCCTGACCTCAAATTGGCGTTATTACATGGGCGAATGAAGAGTTCAGACAAAGAACAAGTCATGGCGCGCTTTCGCAATGGAGAATATGATATACTAGTGACAACTCCGGTAGTCGAAGTGGGAATTGATGTGCCAAATGCCACCGTGATGTTGGTCGAAGGAGCTGATCGCTTTGGCCTAGCTCAGCTTCATCAGTTCCGTGGACGCGTGGGGCGCGGCGAACATCAGTCATACTGTCTGCTGTTAGCCGAGTCACCGTCTTTTGAAGCCGAACATCGGCTGAAGATCATCGAAACAACAAACGATGGTTTTCTGTTGGCCGAAGAAGACCTCAAGATGCGTGGCCCTGGCGAATTCTTTGGGACGCGCCAAAGCGGATTGCCTGACCTGAAGGTGGCAAAGATGGGGGATGTCCGTATCCTGGAGCAAGCACGTCGCGCAGCGCAAGATTTGCTTTACCAGGATCCCACCATGTCCCAACCCGAGCATCAATTGCTGGCGCAAAGAGTACGTGAGTTCTGGGGGAGGGAAACCGATCTAAGCTGAGAAAGAGGAAGGGATGACTACAGCAATCTATCCGGGCACTTTTGACCCTATCACCAATGGCCATATAGACATCGCTACCCGCGCCGCACCTCTCTTTGAACGCTTGATCGTGGCGGTCTATGATCGCCCGCTTAAGAATCTACTGTTCTCAACCATGGAACGGGTAGCCTTGGCGGAGGTAGCACTGAAGGAGCTACCGAATGTTACTGTTCAGGCTTATAGCGGCTTGACGGTCAAATTCGCTCGCAGTGTCGGAGCACGTGTTATTGTGCGCGGGTTGAGAGCTTTGTCGGATTTCGAGTTGGAGTTTCAGATGGCATTGACGAACCGAAAGCTGGCCCCTGAGATCGACACGGTGTGTTTGATTACTAGCCAGGAATACACTTTTCTGAGTTCCAGCGTTATCAAGGAAATTGCCATGGTGGGAGGATGCATAGATGCCATGGTTCCAAAGCATGTAGCCGAGGCTTTGAAAGAGAAATTTCATCTCCTCGGGTCAGATGCGGGTTCGAAGGTGCAGATTGTGTCCTTACGGGATTAGGGATTGATTTCAAGACCGAGCAAAGACAGTTCCTGTGCAGTTTTATTGCATAGCAGGCATGAGAGCCCTATGTGCGCGTTTTAAGTGTATACCATGTGCGTGAGCTTTTCGGGGTTTATATCCTTCTGTGAAAGGCGGTAGTCACTATGGACATCCTGACCCTTGTTGATCGGTTGGAAGCTCTTGTCAACGGAGGCTGGCGTATCCCCTTTACGGCCAAAACCGTTGTGGATGAAAATGCCTTTTTCGATCTCATTGACCAAATGCGCGTTTCTATTCCCCAGGAAGTGAAACGCGCGAATGACCTGCTTCAGGATCGAGAAAGGATATTAACCACGGCTGCACAGGAGGCCGAACGCATTATCGAAGAAGCGCATGAAAAAGCCGCGTGTTTGGTGGATGAGCACGAGATCGTTTCGGCAGCACGCGCTGAGGCAGAAAGCATTAGAGCAGAGGCCAGGCGCCAAGCGGAAGACATTTGCAAGGGTGCAGATGAGTATGCCATTGGCATCCTCAGCCAATTGGAGACTGAGCTGTCTTCTTTGCTGAAGACCACTTCCAATGGTCTAGAGCAACTGCGCAGGAGACGTATGCCATCATCCTCGGAGTAAGCGGAGCAAACTCATTAAAGACCCGATGTCTATGCTGCGATGTTTGACACAATACCTTCTGTGTCCTACAATGCGTCCTGCGGCTAACGCCTTGGCACATGTATTTTTGAATAGGTGTTGATGCTATGCGCTTCAATGTAGCTCAATTGCTCAAATCTCCTGCTGGTGCTAGCAGGGAATATGATCTCGACGAGGACATCACTGGCATTGACGAGGATTTAGACATTGTTTCAATGCTGCTTGGCAGGGTTAGGCTCTTGCGTACTGGCAGTGGGATCCTTGTGACAGGTCACTTGCAGACGGAGATCCGAGTACCTTGTCGGCGGTGTTTGACACCGGTTACCGTGTCCGTTGTGCTGGAATTAGAGGAGCATTTCCGTCCTTCTGTAGATATATTGACCGGCGCACTGCTGCCTCTTGAGGTCGGTGAGGACGAGGCGACCAGGACGGATTTGCATCACATTCTTGATCTTACGGAGGTGGTGCGTCAGAACTTGCTGCTAGGCGTACCTATAGCGCCGTTGTGTAGCCCACAATGCCGAGGTTTATGCCCGCAGTGCGGAAAAAATCTGAATGAGGGGCCATGTGATTGTCAGTATGAGGAGAGCGATCCCAGACTGATGATCTTGCATGGCTTGTTGTAGCCTATCTGGAAAGGAGTATTTACGTCGTGGGAGCATTACCGAAAAGGAAAATATCGAAAGGACGACGTGATCGCAGGCGCAGCCATCTGGCGTTGAAAACGACTAAATTGGTGCCCTGCCCGCAATGCCATGAATTGCGTCGTCCGCACCACGTGTGCCCATCTTGTGGCAGTTACAAGGGCACCGAGGTCATCGAGATCAAGACCAAGACTAAAAAAGAATCTTAGGCATCGAAACCTTGCCTAACGAGCCTTTCTGTTAGCTCGAGGCAGACGGCATCAAGGCAAGAAGGGAATTACATGATTAGAACGCCTCTTTGTGACTTACTAGACATTGAACATCCAATTCTGCAAGGGGGGATGGCTTGGGTTTCAACCCCTCCTCTGGTAGTTGCGGTCTCTGAAGCAGGAGCTTTAGGCATCCTGGGGGCAGGGAATGCCCCGCCTGATTTGGTTGAGGCGCAGATACGTGAGATCAAGAGGTGCACCAGTAAGCCCTTCGGGGTCAACGTACCCATGTTTTCCCCCTTTGCTCAGGATGTTTTCCAGATCTGCGTGCGCGAAAAGGTGCCAGTGGTCACCACGGGAGCAGGGAACCCCAGCGCTTACATTCCCATATTGAAACAAGCGGGCATCCTGGTGATACCGGTGGTAGCATCCGTAGCGCTTGCCAAACGACTCGAACGAGTTGGTGCAGATGCGGTGATAGCAGAGGGCAGCGAATCGGGGGGGCATATCGGAGATGTGGGGACATTGCCCCTGGTACCCCAGGTTGTAGATGCAGTGCAGATTCCTGTTATAGCGGCAGGGGGATTTGCTGATGGGCGCGGTTTAGTAGCAGCGCTTGCGTTGGGAGCAGTCGGTATACAAATGGGCACGCGCTTTATCTGTACGAAAGAATGCACAGTGCACCCGAACTACAAGGACATGATTGTCAAAGCTGGCGACAGAGCCACGATCACCACGGGGCATAGCCTGGGCCATCCCGTGCGTGCTCTGCGTAACCCCATGACACGCAAATTCGAGGAGATGGAGAAGCAGGAGCTTAGTGAAGAGGCGCTCATCGAGTTTGGAACAGGCAAGCTGCGTCTGGCGGCTGTGGAAGGGAATGTAGTAGAAGGGTCTTTTATGGCTGGGCAAAGTTGTGGCCTGGTTCATGATATTCCTAGCGTTGCTGAATTAATCGAACGCATCATCTCAGAGGCTGAGGATCTCTTGCTGCATTTGCCGCGCCATGTCACCGATAGCTGTAGCTCTCAATGAACAGCGAGGCAGTGTCCATAGCAACACAGAACAAATTGGCTTTTGTCTTTCCTGGCAGCGGCTCTCAATATGTAGGCATGGGCCGCGATGTGTATGACCGCTACCCGACAGCAAAGTGCTTTTTTGAAGAAGCGGATGCCATCCTTCATTTCCCCCTTTCTAGATTGTGTTTCGAGGGGCCAGATGACGAACTGATGGATGCGGTCAATGTTCAACCAGCCATGCTCACCGTCAGCGCAGCATTATGGGCTGTTTTGCAAGAGCAGGTAGAGGCAAAACGCCCGACCTCTGAGGGCTGGTTCCAAGGCAGAACCCCAGCCTTTGTGGCTGGGCACAGTACGGGTGAATACACGGCTTTGTTTGCAGCCGGGGTGCTTGATTTCGCCTCAGCCCTGCGGCTAGTTCGCGAGCGAGGGCGTTTGATGAAAGAAGTTGGAGACAAAAAGCCAGGAGCTATGGCCGCGGTGTTGGGTCTTGAAGTTGGACCATTGCGTGCTATTTGCGAGGAAGTAGGCAACGTATGGGTGTCCAACGATAATGCACCGGGGCAAATTGTGCTGTCGGGCAGTAAACCTGCGCTAGAAAAGGCACTGCAATTGGCTATGGGAAGAGGGGCGAAAAGGGTTGTTCCGTTAGCGGTAAATATTGCTTCTCATTCCCCATTGATGGAGCCTGCAGCAGAATCCTTTGCTATTATCGTGAATGGGTTGACCCTGAACAAAGCTCAAGTGCCCATTGTGAGCAATGTCTCTGCCTCCGCTATTGTGGAGCCAGCGGATATCCGTCGTGAACTGGTGCAGCATCTCACTTCGCCTGTGCGCTGGGTGGAATCTGTGCGCTATATGATTGCTCACGGAGTGCAAACTTTCGTCGAGATTGGGCCAAAGGATGTATTGAGCGGGCTGATCAAGCGTATTGACCGTAGCGTGTGCATCCTCAACGCGGGCACTGTGCAAGAAATCGAAATGTTGGTGGAAACATGAGGGAATTAGACGGCAGGGTAGCAGTCGTAACTGGAGCATCCCGTGGTATTGGTCGAGCCATTGCCATTAAACTGGCCAGCTTGGGAGCAAAAGTGGTGGTTAACTACCGCAGCAATCAGGCTGCGGCAGAGGAAGTGGTGCAGCACATCCGCGCCATAGGGGGGGAGGCGATCGCTGTGCAGGCTGATGTCAGCATCTACGACGACGCACAAAGGCTGATTCAGAGTGCATTGGATCACTTTGGTCGATTAGATATCTTGGTCAATAATGCGGGTACTACCCGTGATACCCTGTTGGTGCGTATGTCTGAAGAGGATTGGGACGTAGTAATCAACACCAATCTGAAAGGGGCTTTCAATTGCACCAAAGCAGCCCAGCGTCCGATGCTCAAACAACGTTACGGCCGTATCGTCAACATCACTTCGATCGCCGGGTTGGCTGGCAATCCGGGTCAGGCAAACTATGCCGCCGCCAAGGCAGGTCTGGTTGGTTTTACCAAGGCATTGGCCAAGGAAGTGGGGGTGCGCAACATCACGGTCAATGCAGTAGCCCCAGGCTACATCCCTACGGATCTGACCGCTATCTTGCCCCCAGAGCTAGTCGCAAAAGGTATAGAAATGACGCCCCTTGGGCGTCCCGGATCTCCAGAGGACATTGCCAATGCCGTGGCTTTTCTGGTTTCGGACGAGGCCAGTTATATCACAGGACAAGTGTTGTCTGTGGATGGCGGCTTGGCAATGCAATGACGGCAGTGATTGCAAAGGAGAAGGCACAGTGGTGGAACGGAAATTGGGCACAGTAGTGATCTCTCCGACAGTCTTGGCAACGATTGCCCGACAGACCACGCTCTCAGTACCAGGCGTGGTGCAAATGAGCCCGCTGGGAGTGCATCGGCTTTGGAGTGCACGCCAAGGCGGGGGTGTCAAGGTGCAGGTCATTGATGACGCAGTGATTCTGGATATTTACATTGTAGCTGCTACCGATGTCAATATGCTGCAATTAAGTCGAGAAATACAGTCCAAAGTGAGTCGTGCGATCCGTGAAATCGTGGGCATGGCTGTTAGTGAAGTGAATGTGCACATCGTGGATGTGGAGGCTCGCGAAGCCTAGGGTTCGAAAATGAAGACCAGACGTCAGGCCCGCATCGTGGCCCTGCAAACCTTGTTCGAAGTAGATAGTGTAAACCATCCCGCAGAACAAGTTCTGGCACAGCGTCTCGAAGAGAAGCCCCTGCCTGCTGAGGGGAGGACTTTTGCCAGACAATTGGTGTTGGGGGTATTAGAGCACCTTCAGGAACTGGATGAGATCATCCAGAACATTGCAACCGATTGGCCTCTGGAGCAGATGGCTATTGTGGACCGGAACATATTGCGCATTGCCGTTTACGAAATAACGGTGGATGGGCAAACGCCAGTTAAAGTGGCGATTAATGAAGCAGTGGAACTCGCCAAGCTCTTTGGGAGCGATAGTTCGCGACGTTTTGTCAATGGTGTGCTAGGCACACTGGTGTCGAATCGAGGCGCAGTGTCTACAGAGTAGGCGTAACGCTGTGAGCCAGAGGTGAGGTACTTACTAGAAACAGCTTAGCCGAGGAGGATGAGCTAAGGGTTAGCGTCTATGGCAAATGAAGTGCAGATGACCATCATCGAACACCTTGAGGAGCTGCGTCAGCGGCTGATGAAATGCCTGATCGCGGTAGCGATCACGACTGCCCTGTCTTTTGCTTTCACTACTCAGATCATGCGCATCCTCATCGCTCCAGCAGGAATCAAGCCAGTTTTTTTACGGCCCACGGAAATGTTTGTCACCTATTTCAGAGTGGCGCTTTTGGCTGGCAGCATTTTGGCGATGCCGGTTATCGTATATCAAACGATCCAATTTGTATGGCCAGGGCTCCGGAACAGCGAGCGACTGTACGTGCGTATTATCGTTCCAGCAGCCACACTGTCTTTCATCCTGGGAGTGCTGTTCACCTATTTCGTATTGTTACCCTTTGCTTTGCGTTATTTGGTCTCCTTCGGCGGTGATCTGGTGGAGGCCAAGTGGACCATCGGCGAATATATTTCCTTTGTGACAACGCTTCTCTTTTGGTCTGGGGTTATCTTTGAGACACCGTTGATCCTTTACTTTTTGGCTCGCTTACGCATCATCTCGCCCCAATTCCTGTCACAGAATCGTAAATTCGCTATTCTGATTATTGCAGTGCTCGCAGCAGTCATCACACCTACTCCTGATCCCTTTAATATGGGGTTAGTGATGCTGCCCTTGTTGCTGATGTATGAAGTGGGTATTCTATTGGCCAAATTGGCCTATCGGGGACGTTCGTGAGCAACGCCTTTACAATCTGATTACATTCTATCCAAGGTCAAAGGAGCCTTTGGAATGCCCCCCATCAAAAATTACCAGGAATTGCTCGCAGCAGCCGCTGCCGTGGGGCCAGTCCCGGTGGTGATCACTGCAGCACATGAATATGAAGTTTTACAAGCTGCTTGTGAGGCTCAAGTACGCGGCATTATTGACGCTACATTGGTTGGGTGTGCTCAGAGCATCCACGAGATAGCACGTGAACGTGGCTTAGATCTCGCCACGATGCACATCGTGGATGAGCTGGATGAGGCAGTAGCAGCTGAGAAAAGCATGCGCCTTGTAGCCACGGGCGATGCCAAAGTAGCGATTAAAGGGCAATTGCCAACCAGCACCTTTCTCCGCGCGGCATTGGCGCGTGAGGCTGGGCTGCGAACGAACCGCCTTATCTCTCACGTAGGCGTTTTTGAAGTGCCTGGCTTCGACCGCTTGCTCTTCATCGCGGATGGCGGTGTCGTGCTTTATCCTACCAAAGAGCAAAAGATCGAGATTATCAGCAATAGCATCGCCGTGGCGCGTGGATTTGGCATTCAACAGCCTAAAGTGGCCCTTCTGGCAGCAACTGATGAGGTTTTTGCAGAATTGCCTGTGACGGTTGAAATTGCAGAGATTGTGGCCATGCAAGACCGGTGGCTGGCCGAGGGTGCGCTTGTTGATGGGCCTTTTCTCTTAGATACGGCCGTGTCGCCAGAGATTGCGCGACAGCGTGGCCGCGGCGGGCCGGTAGCGGGCTATGCTGAGGTGCTGGTGGGGCCGGATGTGGAATCGGTTAACATCATGGCCAAAGGGATTACCTACTTTGCTGGAGGCCGCATGGCTGGCCTGGTGGTCGGGGGCAAAGCACCACTGGTGGTTGGTTCACGAGCTGACCCGCCTGAGACGCGGTTGGTATGCATTGCGGCTGGTGCCTTGCTTGCTGCGGAATGCGGGGCTTCCTAGCAGTAAGGCTTTTGGGGCTGCTTGATTAAGAGGAGATGCTTCGATGAAGAAGACACGCGTGTTGATCATGGGCGCTGCAGGGCGCGATTTTCATAACTTTAACGTTTGTTTCCGTGATAACCCCCTTTTTGAGGTGGTTGCTTTCACTGCCACGCAGATACCCAATATTGAGGGACGCACATACCCCCCAGAGCTGGCTGGTAAACTCTATCCCGCTGGCATTCCCATTTATCCTGAAAGCGAGCTCGAAACGCTCATCCGCGAGCGGGATATAGACCAGGTAGTTTTTGCTTACAGCGATGTGCCCCATGAATACGTGATGCACAAAGCGTCACAGGTCTTGGCTGTAGGTGCAGATTTCCGTTTGATGAGCAAAGAGACTATGTTGAAAGCCAAAGTGCCGGTAGTTTCCGTCTGCGCTGTTCGTACCGGCAGTGGAAAGAGCCAGACGACGCGCCGTGTTTCGGATATCCTGCGTCAGATGGGGAAAAAGGTAGTTGTCGTGCGACATCCCATGCCCTATGGCAATCTGGTTAAACAGGTTTATCAGCGGTTTGCCAGTTATGAAGACCTGGACAAGTATGAATGCACCATCGAAGAACGCGAGGAATACGAGCCTCACTTGGATAGAGGCACTATTGTCTATGCAGGTGTGGATTACGAACGAATTCTGCGTCAAGCGGAACAAGAGGCCGAAATCCTATTGTGGGATGGCGGCAACAACGATTTGCCATTTTACAAGCCTGATCTGCATATCGTTGTTACGGATCCCCATCGAGCTGGACACGAGCTGCGGTACCACCCTGGCGAAGCCAATTTGCGCATGGCAGATGTGGTCGTCATCAACAAGATCGATACATCAGAGCCAGATAAGATGGAGACAGTCCGACACAACATCTTGGCCGTGAACCCCCGTGCTGTCGTGGTGGATGCGGCATCCCCCATATTTGTTGATGACCCACAGGCAATCAGAGGACGCCGAGTCCTGGTTGTGGAGGATGGTCCTACTCTGACTCATGGCGAGATGTCCTATGGCGCGGGCGTTGTGGCTGCGCGGCGCTTTGGGGCGGCAGAAATCGTAGATCCGCGACCTTATGCAGTTGGTTCTATCGCAGAGACTTATCAGAAATATCCTCATACCGGCTCTGTGCTGCCGGCTATGGGTTATGGAGCCAGGCAAATTCAGGAGCTGGAAGAAACCATCAATGTCACGCCATGCGACATGGTCATCGTTGCCACGCCTATTGATCTGCGGCGCGTGGTCAAGATCAACCGCCCGACGCAACGCGTGCGCTACGAACTGCAGGAGATTGGACGGCCCACATTACAGGACGTGCTCAACACAAGATTCGGTAGATGATCAAGAACGGGATCGGGAATCCTTGTTCCAGGAGAGGAGGTGAAGCGTATCGAGAGCTGAAACAGTATTCTGTGCCCCATTCACTACTCAGAGAGGAGGTCTGCTATGCCTAGAGAAGTAGCTATTATTGGCGTAGGCTATTCTGGTTTCCGTGCCTTGACGCCAGAAGTGTCATACAAGGAACTGATGTACGAGGCAGCGGTCAAAGCGTATGAAGATGCTGGCGTAGATCCGCGCCGCGATATCGAGAGTTTTGTGACTGTAGCGGAGGATTTCACGGAAGGCACGAGCATTTTCGATGAGTATGTCCCCGACCAACTGGGGGCGGTGCTGAAACCAGTCCATACCATTTCCGGAGAAGGCTTGCATGGTTTCATTGCCGCGTACCTACAGATCCTCACCGGGGCGATGGACATTGTGGCAGTGGAGGCTCATAGCAAGGCATCGAACATCCTTACTCCCGATGAAATCATGGCCTTTGCGATGGACCCGGTGTACAACCGACCCCTGCAGGTCAATCCCCATTTCATTGCTGGTTTGGAGATGAACCGTTACCTGTGTGAGACGGGCACTACCAGGGAACAATGCGCGCTGGTAGTAGCGAAGAACAAGCACAACGCCTTGTACAATCCCCTTGCTGCGTACGGAGCCAACATTGCTATCGAGGATGTCTTGCAATCTGAGATAGTCTCCTATCCCCTTTCGCGACTGGATATGAGTCCCCGTGCGGATGGAGCCATTGTCATGGTCCTGGCTGCAAGAGAACGAGCGGAAGAACTGAGCGATATACCCATATGGATTCGAGGTGTAGGGTGGTGCAACGATTCGTTCTCTCTGGAAAACAGGGATTGGATGAACGCTATCTATGCAGCAAAAGCGGGAGAGACGGCCTACCGGATGGCTGGCATCCGAACTCCTTGGCAGGAATTAGATTTTGCCGAGATTGACGATACATTCTCTTACAAAGAACTACAGCATATGGAAGCGTTACGCCTCTGTCGTCCAGGGGAAGCCGGGATGCTGACCGAGGATGGGGCTACTGAGATTGGGGGCGATTTTCCGGTGAATCCTTCTGGGGGCAGCTTGGGGATGGGTCATTTGCTGGATGCTTCTGGATTGGCACGGCTGCTAGAAGTAGTGCTGCAACTGCGCGGCGAGGCGGGCCAGCATCAACTGCCCGATGTAGAGGCTGGCCTGGCTTTCGCTTGGCGTGGTTTGCCCACAACAAGCGGCGCCGCAGTCATCCTGTGCAATTGAGAGGAGGTCAAAATGGGTCTGAGAAAGGTAGCCGTAGTTGGTGCAGGAATGACCAAGTTCGTCCGACGCGCCCAGGAAACCGGCAGGGAATTAGCCTACGAGGCTGCGAAAATGGCGCTGGATTCTTGTGAGCTCACCCTGGATGATGTGGATGCCGTGGCGCTTGGCACCGCTCCAGATGCTTTTGACGCCGTGCACATGAAGGGCGAGTACCTGAGCGATGGAGCGGGAGCTTGGCGCAAGCCATTCATGCGCTCGTATGTGGGGGGTGGCACTGGGGTGTTTGCTCCGATTCAGGGCTGGTATCATGTCGCCTCTGGCCTGTTCGATGTCTGCCTGGTCGTCTGCGAGGAAAAGATGTCCAGTTGCCAGCCTCATCCACAGGGAGCGTTTCTTACCATCTTCGACCACACCACCGAGCGTCCGCTGGGACCTAACTTGCTGTGGATTTTTGCCTTGGAAATGAACCGCTACATGCAGACATATGGCCTGCAGAAAAAAGATATCGCTCTGGTGTCGGTGAAGAACAAGCGCAATGCGGCTGATCACCCTTGCGCGCTGCTGGGCGATCCGAATATCACGGTAGAGGATGTTTTGAACTCCGAGGTGTTGGCCTGGCCAGTGCAACGATTGGATGTAAGCCCCGTCACGGATGGCGCTGTGGCCGTGGTACTTGCCGCAGAAAACGTAGCCAAGCGTATCACAGATAAACCAGTGTGGATCAAAGGCGTGGGATGGTCATTGGACACTGCGTACTGGACGAACCGAGACCTGTACTATCCCAAGTACGTGGAGTATGCCGCGCGCATGGCTTATGAGATGGCTGGCATTCGCGAACCACGCAAAGAGATCCATGTCGTTGAGCCTTACGATCCGTTCGACTACAAGGAGCTGCACCATTTGGAAGGATTGCTTCTGGCGGATAAGGGTGAAGCCCCACGCCTAACCGCGGAAGGCGTGACCGCGCGTACTGGCAACATGCCCGTCTGCCCTTCGGGTGGACTGTTGGGAGTGGGCAACCCCATCGCCGCTGCAGGTTTGATGAAGGTCGCTGAGATTTTCTGGCAACTAAGGGGCGAGGCTGGCAAACGACAAGTGCCCGGCAAACCCATCACTGGGCTGGCCCAGGCTTGGGGTGACCTGATGCAGGTAGGCACCGTGATCATCCTGGGGATTGGGGGATAGGAGGAGAAAATGACTGCCAAGATCAAAGAGTTTCCTGGTGTAGGGCTACGCGAGTCCGACTTTACGGAGAGAAAGGTACTTTTCACTGAATGGAAGCCAAATGCGCAATATGCCTGGGATGCAGGCATTGCCATTGGCCGCTATCTGGCAGAGCTAAAGGAAGGACGTATTATTGGAGTACACTGTCACCGCTGCCGGCGCACCGTGGTGCCGCCGCGCATCTTTTGCGAGTGGTGCTTTCGACCCATGGACGAATGGGTGTACCTGGAGGATCACGGAGTGGTGAACACCTTCTCTATCTGCCATGTGCGATGGGATATGGAACGTCTTGAAGAACCGCTGATCCCAGCCGTTATCGAGATCGCCGGGGCGTCCAAAGGCATGGGTATTTTGCACCTGCTGGGCGAGGTAGACCCCAAACAGGTCAAAATTGGCATGAAAGTCAAGGCGGTATGGAAACCTGCCGCGGAACGCATCGGCGCCATCACCGATATCCTCTACTTCAAACCTGTTGAGTGAGGAGGAAACCCATGGCCTTGCTAGAGAAAGTAGACAAGAATATTCAAGCAAGAGTTTGGCGCGGAGATATGCCCATCCAAGGACGCTACACTTGCGGCCTGGCGGGCGAGAGATTCTTCCGCGAGATGATGGACAATGCCCGTTTCGTGGGCACGCACTGTCCAGAATGCGATTACACGTACGTGCCCCCCGCCATCTATTGCGAACGCTGTTTCTCGAAACTGGATGAATGGGTGGAGGTAGGCCCTGAAGGGACAGTACAGAGCTTCACCGTTTTGCTCATCGCTCCTGATGGTTCTCCGCTTGAGGAACCAGAAATCCTGGCTCTTATCCAGTTGGATGGTGCGGATAGCGTGTTGGTCCATCGTTTAGGCAAGGTGGGCCTTGATGAACTGACTATTGGCATGAGAGTCAAAGCCGTTTTCAAACCTAAGCGTGAACGCGAGGGATCCATTCTGGATATTGTGCACTTTGTACCAGTTAACGCTTGAGCGATCACGAGACCCCAAGAGGCGTTTCTCAACCCTTTTGGGGTCTTGCGGAATCCTGTAACAGGGAGGAGGGTATGGAGATCCTAGCAGAAGGCTGCGGAGAGTTAGTGGGCTGGCATGACCCAGACGAGCATCGTGCTTGGATCCGCGAAAACAAATCGCGGAATCTGAAAGACAAGCGCACGACCATAGCGGAAGCCGTGGCGAAATACGTTTTCGATGGCGCTTACATTGCCTTTGGTGGATTTGGCCACATCCGCGTTTCCATGGCTGCCGTGTACGAGATCATCCGCCAGCGGAAGAAAAACCTAATCCTGGCTGGCAAGACGGCGGTACATGATGCGGACATCTTGATTGGTTCGGGCTGTGTGGATCGCATCGAAGTGGCCTATGCTTTTGGCCACGAACTACGTGGTTTATCACCCGCTTCGCGTCGAGCTGTAGAGACGGGGCAGTGCAGGGTTATCGCAGAGCTGAGCAATGCTGCCTATCAATGGCGCTTTCTTGCCGGGATGATGGGCGTGCCCTTTATTCCCACACGGAACATGCTTGGCACGGACACGCTTAAGCACAGTTCAGCCAAAGTCGTGAAAGATCCATTTAGTGGCAAGCCGATCTGTCTCTTGCCTGCTTGCTATCCTGATGTGGTTTTTATCCATGTGCCGCGCTGCGATATATACGGCAATGCCCAAATTGACGGCACACTGATCGAAGACTTCGAGCTCGCTCGGGCAGCAAGGCGTTTGATTTTGACTACAGAGGAGATTATCCCCGAGTCAGAGATCCGCAGGACCCCGTGGCGAACTGTCATCCCGTTCTTCCTTGTGGATGCAGTGGTGGAAGTGCCCTATGGTTCCCATCCATGCCAGATGCCCCTGCGCTATTTCTTTGATGAGGAGCATATTGGTGAGTGGCTACAATTGTCCAAAACACCAGAAGGCACCAAAGAATATTTTGATAAATATGTGCACGGGACCAAAGATTTTAACGAGTATCTAGAACTCGTAGGAGGGCTACGCAAGCTGCAATATTTGAAGCAGGTGGAGGAACTGCGAGCACCCATGAGGGCACCCTGGCTGAAGAAGGAGGAGTAAATCATGCAAGCAGACTATACGCCCACAGAACTATTAGCCGTGGTAGCCAGCAGGTTGTTGGAAGACGGAAAGTCTGCCTTTGTGGGGACAGGATTACCAATGATTGCAGGCATGCTGGCACAACGGACACACGCTCCCAACCTACTGATCATCTTCGAAGCCGGCGGAATAGGGCCGCGAGTACCGGTCTTGCCTATCTCGGTTGGTGAATCACGGACTTTCTACCAGGCTGTTGCTGCTTCTAGCATGCACGACGTGATGTCTATCTCACAGTCGGGATACATCGACTACGGTTTCCTTGGCGCAGCGATGATTGATATGTATGGCAACATCAATACCACGGTTATCGGTGAGCATGATCACCCTACAGCCCGCCTACCTGGCAGTGGTGGCGCGAATGATGTGGGGTCTTTCTCCTGGCGGACTATTATCATGATGCGTCAGGAAAAACGACGCTTTCTGAAGAAGGTAGATTTCATCACAACACCAGGCTATCTGACAGGGCCTGGCGCACGAGAGAAGGCTGGTCTGCCTGCAGGCACCGGGCCGTACCGAGTCATTACACAGCTTGGCCTTTATGGCTTCGATGAGACGACCAAAAGGCTCATGCTCCTCGCAACCCATCCTGGCGTAACCATAGAACAAATTCAGGAGAATAGTGAGTTTGAGATCCTGATTCCAGAGCACGTCGAGATGACGGAACCACCTACTGCCGAAGAACGTCGCATTCTGCGGGAGATAGACCCAACGGGCATTGCGATTGGCAAGTGACGGATAGCGAGTAATGAGTGAGGAGTAATAAGCGAAAACTAGTATTCAGAATTGCTTGGTCTATGCTAACAGAAGAGGGAGATTGCTGAATGGACTTTGAACTGACTGAAGAACAACAGATGATCCGCAGAATGGTGCATGATTTCACCGAAAAGGAAATCCGGCCAATCACCAGAGAAATCGATGCAACTGGGCAATTCCCCTGGGAGATCATCCGCAAGATGGGTAGCCTGGGGCTGATGGGCTTGCCCATTCCCGAAGAGTATGGAGGTTCTGGCGCGGATACTATATCTTATGCCCTTGCTGTGGAAGAGATTTCTCGTGTCTCGGGATCCATTGGAATCACTTTAGCCGCTCATACCTCCTTGGGTTTGTATCCCATCTACCGCTTTGGCACCGAGGAACAAAAACGTAAATACCTGCCAAAATTGGCTTCTGGCCAAGGACTGGCTGCCTTTGGCCTTACAGAGCCAGAAGCAGGTTCCGATGCTGCTGCCATCAAGACCACAGCGGTCTTGGACGGAGATCACTGGGTGATCAATGGGCAAAAAATTTTCATCACCTCTGGTTCCATTGCTGATGTGGTCATCATTGCTGCGGTTACGGATAAGTCGGCCGGCACACGGGGCATTAGCAACTTTATCGTAGAAAAGGGAACACCAGGTTTTCGCCCTGGACGCGATGAAGAGAAGATGGGGCTCAAGGGGTCGGTTACCTCGCAGCTTTTCTTCGAAGATTGCCGTGTGCCGAAGGAAAACCTGCTTGGCCAACCAGGTGAGGGGTACAAGCAGTTCTTGATCACTTTGGATGGCGGACGCATCAGCATTGGCGCTATGGCTGTTGGGCTGGCACAGGGCGCCTTTGAAGCAGCGCTTAAATACTCCAAGGAGCGTGTGCAGTTTGGCCAACCTATTGCTCGATTCCAGGCTATCCAGTGGATGATCGCCGATATGGCGACCGAGATCGAGGCGGCGCGATTGCTAGTATACCGCGCTGCTTGGCTCAAGGATAAAGGAGTGCGCTTTACCAAGGAAGCGGCTATGGCTAAGTTGTATGCCTCTGAGGCTGCCGAACGGGCTTGTTTCAAAGCCATCCAGATTCACGGCGGATACGGCTATATGAAGGAGTACGATGTCGAACGCATCTACCGTGACAACCGCCTAACCACGATTGGCGAGGGGACAAGTGAAATCCAGCGCCTGGTCATTGCACGGCAAGTGCTCGAGGCCAGCAAATGATGAACGTTTGAAAATAACCGGTCAGTAAAGGACGGATTGCGTTAAAAAGCTTTCGTGTTGATGGAGCGTACCACTCGGCTATGCTTATGAGGGCTTCGTCTTTTAAGTGCTAAAGCGCTCACTACGAGCCAATTCACATGTTCTTAAACGCTAAAACGTATATGAATGATGTCCCCATCCTGCACGATATAATCCCGACCTTCCAGGTGCAACAAACCTTTTTCGCGCACTGCAGTCGCTGAGCCAGACTGAACCAGATCGTTGTAACTCATCACCTCAGCACGGATAAAGCCGCGCTGCATATCGCTGTGGATGCGGCCAGCAGCTTCGATGACAGCAGTGCCGCGCTGGATAGGCCAGGCACGCACTTCTTTTCCGCCAGTGATGGTGAAGAATGTGATCAAATTCAAGAGACGGTATCCGGACTTGATGAAGCGATTGAGGCCTGGTTCTTGCACTCCTAACTCACGTAGGTAGCCAATGGCTTCTTCATCGGGCCATTCTGTCAACTCCGCCTCGCACTGGGCACAGATGACCACGAGTTCTGTTCCTTCTTTAGCAGCCAGGCGCCGCAATGGCTCTACCAAGGGACCTCCATCAGGCAAATCCTCTTCACCCACATTTGCTACGTAGAGACAAGGTTTTGCTGTCAACAGATTCATTTCACGGGCCAGTTCCATTTCCAGTAGCGACAAGGTTGCGCCACGGATTGGGAGCCCCTGATTGAGATGCTGACGCAATGCTTCCAAAGCAGCGAGTTCGGCTTCGAACTCAGCAAGCTTGCCTTTTGCTGCGCTTTTTGTTCTTTCCTGCCGTCGCTCTACCGTAGCCACATCAGCTAGTATGAGTTCGAGCTGCACAGTCTCAACGTCTTGGATAGGGTCTAATTCCGCAGTAACATGGGGGATGTCGGGATTGCGAAAGGCGCGCACTACCATGGCTATGGCATCCACTGTACGAATGTAGCTCAAAAACTGGTTGCCTAGTCCCTCCCCTTTGCTTGCCCCTTTGACCAGCCCGGCAATGTCCACCACGCGCAACGTGCTAGGGACGACCTTTTCCGGCTTGACGATGGCGGCAATGTTGTGCAGCCTTTCATCAGGCACTGGAACCACACCAATATTGGGCTCGATAGTGGTGAAGGGATAACTTGCTACAAGAGCATGCGCCCTGGTCAAGGCATTGAAAAGCGTGGATTTGCCCACATTAGGCAACCCTACAATACCGAGTTCTACCGCCATTTTGCACCTTCTTGACCTTTCAGTGGCTGTTGGGTAGCTGGCTTTCCCGTTGCAGTGCTTTGCGCAAGACAGGCAGGAGGCGTGGGATAATGTCTAATCTTCCCAAGTCCATTTCATCTGCCCAACACACTTCCACCGCGTCGGTCCCTGCAACTGCTTCCCCACTTACATGACGGGCCGCGAGGTCTATCAGCACATAGTGATAACGGATGCGTCCGTTTGTATCCCGCTGAATCAGATCGAATACGGAGAGCACATCGCCGGGCTCGATCTCGATTGCACACTCCTCGCGTACCTCCCGAATGGCAGTCTGAGCCAAGGTTTCGCCTAATTCGACCGTTCCGCCGGGGATGCTCCATTGACCTCGGTTAGGGGTATTAGCGCGACGGATCAATAGGACCTTTTCCTGTCTGACCACCACGGCTCCCACGCCCACAATGGGAGCCTTGGGGTACTCACGATGCATATTCACCTCCTGCAACCCCATTATACCATCTTGCTCATCACTTGGCAACGCTGAGGGTGTTGGCAAAGCCCTCCACTGTCATCCCTTTACCTCTCAGGGCGACATCTGAGTGAAGAAGAATCCCTCGTTCCGCATCGTTAATGGGCTTTTGTGCCTCAGTATGACAAGAGCCTTTTCAACACTTTCAGTCTCTAAGAAATAGGGGGGCTTCGCGTCTCAGAATGGTGTTTCAGGATAACGTACCAAGTAGTTGTGCGAACTAACGCCTTTATTCCAGAACGTATCGTGTGTACCTTTCTATTCCCGAACTTTGTGCACAGATTAATTCTGTTTTATAATCCTACCCACAATCAGGTGCTTTACATTACAGAGTTCACTATCGGTGCCTATGATCGAGAAGGAACTTTCGATGAAGAACAAGAAATGGTTCATTACACTGGTGTTCGTTTTATTAACGAGCGGGGTAGGGGCCTGTGCATTGTCACCATTGTCGCCCGAGCCACTACCTTCTCCTCCCCCCACAGTATTGCCCACGATCGCGCCCTCGCCTACAACGCCTCCTATTGAGGTACTCGATCCCTCAGGCTGTGAGATACATTTATGGCATTCCTTTACCGCTGAGAGAGAGACAACACTGCTTGCCTTGGCCTCTACTTTCCAGATAAGCAACACCTATGGCATACGAGTACGCGTAGAATTCCATCGCCCACTGCATAAGGAAGTGCAGGCTGCTATCGCCGCAGGAACTCCTCCGGACATCGTCATCGCATCATGTGAGCAAATTGCCGAGTATGCTCTGGCTAATGCGGTCGTGCCAATAACTGAATACATCGCTAATGCCCAGCATGGATTGAGTGAGGCGGAGCTGGCCGACCTGTGGCCCATTGCATTGGAAACCGGGTGTTTCTCCGTCCATACCAAGCAACCCCTCGGGTTGTTTTTCGATAGCAATGCTATGGTAATGTTCTACAACGCAACATGGTTGAAAAAACTCAAAGTTGAGAGCCCTCCTCAGACTTGGGATGAATTCAGGGTACTGTGCAATACGGCTCGAGACAAAAAAACCGCTACGTGGGGCTATGCGTATGCCGCCAATGGACCTGTGCTAGTCAACTGGATTGCAGGCTTGGGAGGTACGCCTATTGATTTACGCAGCGGAGAGGCTATACTGGACAGTTCACCGGTCATTTCCGCCATATCCGTCTTGAGAGATTTGATTCAAGATGGCTGTGCCTACTATGCACCCGAGCCAGACACAATCCTGGCGGATTTTGCTGCAGAAAAGATCTTGTTTGCGTTTGGCTCAACACGCGACCTGCCTAAATATTCACAAGCGATTTTGAATCCCAAGACTAAGAAAGCCGAGTTTACCTGGAGCATTGCGCCCATGCCCTATCTCACGGACGAACCAGTCGTAGATGTGCAAGGCTACGCCATGAGCATAATGCGCACCACACCTCAGCAGCAACTGGCCGCTTGGCTGTTTCTCAAGTGGTTTTTGCAGCGCGAGAATGACGTGCAGTGGGCCTTGTCCTGCGGTTCCCTTCCACTGCACAAGTCCAGTCCAGAGATCGAGGAGATGAAAAGCTACCTCGAACAAAACCCGCAATATGAGGCAGCTTGCCAATTGATGGCGTATGCCCAATCGGAGCCGGCCGTGCCCAAGTGGCAGAGCATTCGCGAATTGCTTGTGAACGCTGCCTTTGCTGTATGCCAAAGCCAAGCCGAGCCAGCAGAGGCTCTTGCGGCTGCAGATGTTGCTGCAGACAACCTGCTCGCCAGGTAATTTGCCGTGCGGGAGAGCAACCATGAAAAACAGGACTATCTTGATATGGGCAGTCATTTGGATTCTGCTGGCCAATTCATGCCAGCCCGCTCAAGCATGTGCGCCTATTCCAGCAGTCTTGCCCACTGTGAATACCTTAGCAGCACTGGAGGCGCATCTTACCACAAGTGGCAGAGGGGAAAAGGGAGCAGTGGTCATCGCTCTGGACGGCGCGCGCCCTGATTGGCTAAATAGCTATATGCAGGAAGGCACAATGCCCAATCTCGCCATGCTGTCCCAGCGTGGCGTCACGGCGGCATATATGCAAACTGTAGACCCGGCTTTGCCAACTATCACTTATCTCTCATTGAGCACCGGAGTTCTCCCTAGCCAAATCGGTCTAGTGGCCGATAAGTTGCCTCTGACACAGAACATCTTTCAAAGGCACGACGACCTATGGGAAGAAATCTCTGCGCTGCCAGAACCGATTTGGCGCACAGCGATGCGCAGTGGTTTGACGACTGCCACGTTGTTTTGGCCAGTTGCCTTCCCTGACAGACCCGATGTGCATGCTGACTACATGATTACCACCGCCGAGAGCGATATCCCGGCCGCACAGCATGTCATCACGCTGCAGGAAGCAAGCAACTGGAGAGACCCTCCCCCCTCCTTCAGCCCGTTGAAGGAGGGAGCATTGCATATCACAAGCCAAGAAGGCAGCACTGTGGCTGTGTTTCATGTTTTAGCCGTGGATACCCAAGATGACGCCGCTGATCACTATGACCTGTTGCTGTTGGATGATGACCACGATGTATCAAATGGATGCACCGAGCTCCGCATGGGCAAATGGGCTTCCGCAACGGTCAGCCCTCGTTTACATAGCGGCGCTTATTTTCAGTTTACTGCCTCTGTAGGCATTACAGCCACCGTGTACCAAAGTCGTCTTTGCTATAACCAGGCCTATCCAGCGGACTTGTTGAAAGCGATTAATGCCGAGTTTGGCTTCCCCCCTCCTGCTCCTGATATCGAAGCCCTGCAGAAAGGCTGGCTCTCACCGCAACAATACTACGAAATGGCCGAACGCAGGGCCAAATGGATGATGGATGTCGTGCTGTACGTATACCAAACATACCACCCTGATTTGTTGCTCACTGTACAAGATATTATCGCTCAGTGTGCCCGTCCTTTCCTTCTGGTGGATGAGCATCAAAAGGAATACGATGCGGACAAGGCGCAGTTATACGCATCTTATTTGCAGAAAGCACATACTGTAGCCGATGGAAACCTCAAAAACCTGCTAGGACTTGTCAACCTTGCGGATTCCGCCATCTTCGTTCTATCGGCTCATGGCATGATACCGGTGCACACGACAGTACATGTGAATAGAATCCTGCTCAATGTACGACTGCTACAGACAAAAACCAGCCCAACAGGAGACAAAGTGGACGAAAATAAGAGCAAGGCCTGGGCTTGGACCAGCGGAGGCAGCGCTCACATCTACATCAATTTGCAAGGCAGAGAATGGCCAGGGGCGGTGGCACCAGAGGATTATGAAAAGGTACAGGAACAGATTATACAAGCACTAGAGGGAATACAAGATGAGAATGGACAGCAAGTGTTTACGCGTATCCTCGGTCAGCAAGATCTGAGCACAATCCACCTGGACGCGCCCTGTTCCGGCGATGTATTTGCTCAAGCAGCACCAGGTTATTCCTTGTCCGACGAATTGTGGGTCAAAAAAGTTCTGTTGCCCTCGCCATATTATGCCGAAGTAGGCTTCGATGCAGGGTTAGATGAGATGCATGGCATTTTTATTGCTGCTGGCAATGGCTTGATATCGGGAAGAATGATACCCTCAGTGCATATCCTAGACATTGCCCCCACCATTGCTAAGGCCTTGGATCTGCAACCAGCGTCCACGATGGTAGGACATGCTATGGAAGGAATTTGGCGCTAAAAGAGGCCCACACACTGCGTGTGAACCTCTTCTGAGGTTATCCCAAAGCCAACAAAAGCGGCTCCCATACCTTACCTTCGAATATTGGGTATGGGAGCCCTATCCATTCCTTTTGCGGTAGCACATTTGCATCTGCTATAGATTCACAAGGGTATTTAGTCGGCTTTGTAGGTAATTTGATAGTCAGTAGGCACTACCTCCACCCATGTTTGACCGGGTCGTAACGGCACCGGCGTCCCATCTAGGTATACGTATTTGCAGAAATCCAACGTACCTGGTTTGACCCACTTCGCCTCAATCATCACCCCATCGCGGAATATTTGTGCGCGCCCCTCACCAGAAAATACAATATTGAAGGTGGGAGCACCATTGACATCCTTGACATCCGTCTCCTCATACTTTGCATAATGAACAATTACGTTAGCCGCGCTAAGCTGCTGCCCATTCAATGCATCCGTATGAGGCTCGCCTTGGACAAAGCGCTTGTAAACACGCTCATCCGAGTTATAACGGTATTCAACAAGAGCCCTTCGCGGATAAGGTATCAGGATATAGGTAGCAGGCTCGCCCTTGGGAGGCGGGTCATCTGCTGCAGAGAAGGAGAAGCCTTCAAGGCGTACCGCTTTTTCTTTGCCTGTCTTGGCTAGGTAATCCCGAACCCTTTGTGCACTCGTTGCTACTCGTCCCATCCATGGGTAAGCTTTCCATTTGCCTTGAGGCTGGAGCCAATAGTAGGGATCTGGATGAAAGTACTCATCCAGGTCAGTAATAGTGGACCGTGAGATCAACCATCGAACTTGGTCATTGGCGCCAGAGTGGACAAGGGCTCCGTCGAACATGTAGCCCAAATCAATAGTGAACAGCCGTGCACTGCGAACCGGCTTCAGTTCTCTGGGGTCCTTGCTCCAGATAATAGCCGTCAGACGGGTTATCGTCCAGCCATCCATTGCCTCTTCATAGACCATGTCCGCTTCAGAAAGCCCTGATTGCGGGCGGACCTCGGGATCATTACCAATGCGTACCAGGAGCGGGCGCCGTTGTAGTACTGAGGGATTCTGCACCAACTCGCCAGTCAGTGGGTTGAAATACGGATTCACGGTCGGTGTAGGCGTGGGAGTAATAGTAGCAGTCGGCGTGGGCGATGGCTCTGGAGTTGGTGAAGGATACGGCGTCGGAGCATGTACCTCAATGGTAAAGGTTGGTTTAGGCGTTCTCGTGGGGGGGATGTTTCCAGGATTAGAACTTGAACCGCAAGCCACACCGAAAACCGTGCTTACTGCAATCAACAAGATCAAGGTCATCAAGCGAGACGGCTGAAGCTCGTTCATGTTATGAAATACGCTCACAGTTCTGCGTTCCTCCATAAAGCAAGTGATGACACATTATAGCGCAACTGAATTACGAACGAAAAAGCCTGTATCCTCTATGGTTATCCTGCTACTTGGCGAAATACGCGCAGGAAATTACCTCCCAGTATTTTGCGCGCTTCATTTTCCGCATATCCTCTGCGGAGCAAACCAGTCGTGATACCAGGTAAACAGGTTACATCCTCCAGGCCAAGGGGCGGAGGTGGACTGAACCCATCGAAGTCAGAGCCCAAGCCCACATGGTCAATGCCAGCAACCTGGACAATGTGATCGATGTGATCGAGCAACTTTTCCAAACTAGCCTCTTTTCGGTCTTCTGCGATAAAAGAGGGCACAAAGGTGACCCCGACCATACCGCCCTTCTCTGCCAAAGCAACCAATTGCTGATCAGTCAGGTTGCGGGGATGTGGGCACAGGGCATAGGCATTGCTATGCGAGGCAATAACTGGCTGAGAACTTGCTTCCAAAACATCTCTGACCCCAGCGGGAGAAAGGTGTGAGACATCAACCATGATACCCAAGCGATTGCATTCTTCGACTAGTTTCAAGCCAAAGTTGGTCAGGCCGCCGCCCGTACGCGCTTCCTGAACGCCATCCGCAGCCTCGTTGCGACGGCTCCAGGCTATTGTGAGCAAACGTACTCCCAGACGGTAGAACATGCGCAGCAGATGTAGGTCCCCTTCAAGAGACTCTGCACCCTCGATGCCCACCACCGCAGCCACCTTGCCCGTTTTCTTCGCCTGCTCAATGTGCTCTGCTTTCGTGGCCAACAGAAGCGAATCGGCATTGATCTCAAGTTCACTATAAAGCGCATCCAACAAACGCAAGGTCTGCACGGCTGCCCTCGCTGGCAGGTACTGGTCTTCGATGAAGAGAGCAAAAACTTGAGCGGTTACTCCACCTTCACGCAAGCGAGGCAGGTCAATATGACCCTTTGTGGAACGTTCGTTCAATTTGCGTTTTCCCGCCAAGACCTCGAGCAATGTATCGCAATGCCCATCGAAAATGATGCTATCGTGATGCAAAGTCATGGCATCCAATCATAACCTCCAGTACAAAGAGCGTTTAGCTTGGTTGATGGGGGGTCCACAAGTGCTAGGTTCCTCCATTGGTCATCTTAATCAGTCGTTAATTCTTCCTGGTGTGTTACCTTTGAGGCTCAATAATCACCTTGAGCGATTCTCTGGCTTCGACGACAAGTCGGAAACCCAGCCCTGTTTCAGCCAGACTGAGGCGATGGGTAATCATATCTCGCACGGGCACCCGGCGTGCGCGAATCAACTCCAGGGCCAAAGCAAGGTCAAATGGTGCAGCGCCGTAAGAGGGCATTAGCGTAATGCCATTGCGCCAAAAATCGTTGACCGGGACGGGAACAGTAACACCAGGCTCTGTGGGAGCAAAGAACAGCACTGTTCCACCACGTTCTACAGACTGCAATGCCTGTATGAAGGCAGCGTAAGCTCCGGTGCAGATAATCACTAGGTCTGCCAGCCTACCGTCATTGACTTGACGTAAACGGGCAGATACATCCTCAGTGGCATGCATGACAACATCAGCCCCAAAACGTTGTGCCGCATGAAGGCGGTAGTCATTCACATCCGTGGCAATGATTCTTGTTGCTCCAGATGCACGTGCCAGCGCTACATGCAGCAGTCCCGACATGCCACTGCCGAGGATGAGCACAGTTTGTCCCACCTGAAGACGGGCCATCCTTTGGGCACGCACCACGCAGGCTAGCGGTTCAATGAACACACCGTCTTCAAACGATACCTCATCGGGCAACAAGTAAATACCTCGCTCAACTTGGAGCGGCGGAACACGGATATATTCAGCAAAGCCGCCTGGATCGTAATTGGTAGTATGCAGCGTTTCACAAACTGTGTGATAGCCGCTCAGACAGTAACGACAGGTGTTACAGGGGACATGGTGGGAGACAAAAACCCTATCGCCGACTTGGTAGTTTTTCACCCCCTCCCCAACTTGAACGATCTCGCCCGTGATCTCGTGTCCCAACACTCTGGGGGCCTTTTTGATGCGATACCATTCCATCACATCGCTGCCGCAGATTCCGCTGGCGATCACTTTGACCAATACCTCGCCTGGGCCAATCTGAGGCGTAGGCATTTCTTCCAGGCGCACATCTTGGTTATTGTAATACACAGCTACACGCATGGTATCCTCGCTATACACCATACCTCTTTATGTGAGGGTCTATTGCTTGCCAGACTTAATGTCATTGAACAGGTCGTGAGCTTCCTTAGCCGTAGCGTTTTCGTGGATAATGGCACGCAAGGCCCTGGCCATAGCAACTGGATGGTCATTCTGCCAAACGTTACGGCCTAGGTTGATCCCTATGGCCCCTTTCTGCATGCCATCATAGACAAACTCGAATACCTCGAGCTCTGTTTCACATTTTGGGCCGCCAGCCATGACCACCGGAACAGGGCAACCATTCACCACTTTGTCGAAATCCTCGCACCAGTAGGTTTTGACCACACGGGCGCCCAATTCGGCTGCGATGCGGCAACACAAAGCGAGATAGCGCGCTTCGCGCTTTTCCAATTCTTTGCCTACCGCCGTAACTGCCATAACGGGGATGCCGTAATCCTCGCATTCATTGACGAGATTTGCCAGGTTCATGAGCGTCTCATGTTCATAGTCGCTACCGATGAATATGGACACCCCCACTGCAGCCACATTCAGACGGATAGCCTCACGTACCGAAGTGGTGACCCCTTCATGAGCCAGGTCCTTCCCGACCATGCTTGTACCACCGGATACGCGCAAGATAATGGGCTTGCTGTTGGCAGGATCTATACATGCGCGTAACACACCTCTGGTAACGAAGAGAGCATCGCAATACGGCAGAAGTGGCTTAACCGTTTCGCCCGGTTTTTCCAGTTTGCGAGTTGGCCCTTGGAAATAGCCATGGTCTATCGGCAAGAAAAAACAGTGTCCATCTGGTTGGATCAATTGCGAGAGACGATTTTTCATTCCCCAGTCCATCTCAATTCCCTCCTACCTGATCGAATGGTTCCAACTTGGTGCGTATGCTTATGAATAGAACGGTGCCGCGCCTGGCGAGCACTGCCAAGATACGCCATAATCCTAAATCTGTCAAACTTTACCTTTCAGGGCGAACGATCAAATACCCCTTCTCTATCAGCCAGTGGTGAAATTCCCATGTGGTGTGTTTGCAATCCATGCGGCATGTTTTCCGGATACGCTCGGTCTCTTCTGAGCTGGGTGCCTGTGCATCCAGCGCTAATTGCACCGGGCATTGCACATCCTTACAGTATTCCCGCGGCTTGTATTCAATATATCCTTCAATAGGCATCTTTTCCTCCTAGTTGCTATCTCTGACCCACGCAATAGCCCTTTATCTGGAACTCAATTTATCCCATTAAGCCCATTTCTGCAAAAAGCTCTCCGTGTGCGAATTTGATAGATTGCTTCGATTGTAGAATGCTATCCACATTGCTGAACAGGTAACAAGCATGAGATAAACGCTGCGCAAGCGCAAAATAAATTTGCCTATACTCTGGTTCGCAGTACAATTTATTTCTGGCTTTGTCACCTGGACATCTCAACCTGGGGTAAGTATTGGAGAAGCGGGAATTCACCGTTGCAAATGAATACCGTTATCCCCGTTCGGGGCCAGTACGCTGGATTGTGGCGCACGTGCTACGCTATCTACACCTGCCGGTGTTTGGGTTATTGGCTGCGGTCCTTAACAACGCGTTCTACAGTTATATCCAGGTCTTTGTCGGGCGAGCCTTTGATGTGATCACGACGACCGGTTGGAGCACTATGGCATTGCTTGGCGTGGCACTGAGCATTGTTGGATCCGCCATTGGACAAGGGCTGACCGGTCTATTGCGCAACTATTCTATGGAATTCCTAGCGCAGTACATCGAACGCGATGCGCGCGAAGAACTCTACATCAGTTTGCTGGGCAAGAGCCAGACCTTTCACGGGCGACAGCGCGTTGGGGACATCATGGCCCGTGCCACTAACGATGTGCATATGCTCAATTTGATGTTCAGCCCGGGTGTGATGCTGATTATGGATTCGATGCTCGGCACGGTTTTGCCTATCGTCCTAATTGCCCGCCTTAATCCGCGGCTGCTGCTCGTTCCGTTTGTCTTCCTCTTCTTCCTGGTAATCACTGTGGCAGATTATAACCGCCGCCTCAAACCGGTTAGCATGGCCTTGCGGGAGCAATTCGGCGTGATGAACGCTGGGCTCACGGAAGCCATCGCGGGCATCGAAGTGGTCAAAGCGAATGTCCAGGAGCGGCACGAATGGGCCAAGTTCACACGCGATGCCCGCCTCTACCGCGATTACTTTGTCAAAGAAGGGGAGATCGAAGCTCGCTATCTGCCCATGCTGGTCTTCAGCATCGCCTGGGCGGCAGCGCTATTGGATTCTCTGTCGCTTTGGCGCGGAAATGTGATCACTCTGGGTCAGGTTGTATCCTTCATGGGCTTGATGGGTGCGCTGCGTTTTGTCACTTTCACTTCCATCTTCACCTTCAACTTGGTACAGCTCGGGATCGCTTCGGCGGAGCGCATCCTTGAACTCATCAATACGGAAACGAATCTGGATGAGAACAAAGCGGGCGTTGCTCGACCCATTCGTGGCGAGGTCACGTTCGAAAACGTCAGTTTCAGTTACAACGGTCAGCCTGTGCTGAAGAACATCAACTTCACCGCCTATCCAGGGGAGACAGTCGCTATTGTGGGAGAAACAGGCTCCGGAAAAACCACTCTCACCAGGCTTATCAACCGCATTTTCGATGTCACCTGCGGCCGGGTGTTGGTGGATGGCGTGGATGTGCGGGATTGGAGCCTGGAGTCGCTGCGTTCGCAGATTTCGGCCATCGAACAGGACGTCTTCCTCTTCTCGCGTAGTATCCGCGACAACATTGCCTTTGGGCGTGCCGACGCCACGCAAGAGGAAATTGAACGAGCAGTTCACGAGGCACAGGCAGATGAGTTCATCACCCATCTACCCAATGGCTACGACACCGAACTGGGTGAACGTGGCGTGAATCTCTCTGGTGGACAACGCCAACGCATTGCAATTGCTCGTGCCTTTCTCACCAACCCGCGCATTCTGATCCTGGATGATAGCACTAGCGCGATTGATAGCGCTACAGAGGATCTCATTCAACGCGCTATGCGGCGCATCAGCCGCCAGCGGACTACATTCCTAATTACCCACCGACTGAGCCAGATACGCTGGGCCGATCATATTCTGGTCTTGCGCCGCGGCGAATTGGTAGATCAAGGCACGCACGAAGAGCTGATGGCACGCTGCGAAACATACCGCCGCATTTTTGCGCGTTACGATTGAGCAGGAGAAGAGATGGGTTTTATCTTAGACGGACTCGACACCGAGGCTTACGACCGCACTTATAGCGACCGAGAGTTGCTCCAGCGCATCATTCGCTATTTTCGACCCCATGCGCGCAAGATGACATTGGTGGCCATCACGCTGACGTTGAACTCTGTGGCCACAACTGGCGGGCCAATCCTCATCTCACGTGCCATTGACGGTCTGATGAAGCGTCCTTCCATGCAGGTCATCTGGCTCCTTGCTGGAGGCGTGTTGCTGCTAGGATTATCGGCTTGGGTGTTCAACTACATCCGCCAGTGGTTTTCCGCGCGCGTCGTGGGGGATGTGGTGCTCAAATTGCGCGAGGATGTGTTCAATGCCACGGTCAGGCATGACCTCTCCTTCTTCGATGAGCATTCATCAGGCAAGATCGTCAGTCGTATCACGTCGGATACGCAGGATTTTTCTACCGTGGTCACCTTGAGCATAGACCTGCTCAGCCAGGTATTGCTGGTTGTACTGTTATCCATCTGGTTGCTGCGGATTGAGCCAAGACTGACTCTCCTGTTATTGCTCATGACGCCCGTTGCTGCTGCCATCGCTCTCAGTTTCCGTCGTGTGGCACGGCGCGTGACCCTACACGCAAAACAAGTCACGGCCAAGATCAACGCCGAAATCCAAGAAAGCATCAGTGGCATCATGATTGCCAAAAGCTTCCGGCAGGAGCAAGCAATGTACGACGCCTTCTCAGCCAAGAACCGACAGGCTTTCCAGGTTGGACTGCGGCGTGGCTTGACCCTCAACACTATCTTTCCCATTATGGGCATCGCGTCAGGGATTGGCACAGCCATATTGGTTTACGCAGGGGGATTGGCCGCCCGCGCAGGTGCCGTCAGCCCCGGCAATTGGGTGCTTTTCATGCAAACTATAGGTTTCTTCTGGTGGCCCATCATGAACATCTCCTCCTTTTGGAGCCAGTTCCAGGATGGGCTATCCGCAGCAGAGCGAGTTTTCGCCTTGATTGATGCGGAACCGAACGTGGTGCAGGAAGCCGCCGAGCCAGTGCCAGAGTTGGAAGGTCGGATAGAATTTCGGCACTTGCGCTTTGCCTATCACCGCGATGATCTTGTGCTACCAGATCTCTCGCTGCTCATTCAGCCCAAAGAAACCGTGGCGTTTGTGGGACACACGGGTGCAGGCAAATCGAGCCTGGCACGCTTGGTCGCGCGTTTTTACGAGTTTCAAGGAGGAGATCTGCTCATTGATGGACGAGATATCCGCCGACTGGACCTCAGCCAGTACCGCCGTCACATTGGGCTGGTGCCACAGGAGCCCTTCCTCTTCTCCGGCACAGTGCGCGACAATATCCGCTATGGCTGCCCAGAAGCAAGCGACGAAGAGGTACAAGAAGCCGCTATGCGCATCGGCAACGGGGAGTGGATCAACGACCTAACCTCTGGTCTGGATACGGATGTCGGTGAGCGAGGCGCTAACCTATCTATGGGGCAACGGCAACTGGTCGCCCTGGCCCGCGTGCTGCTCAAGGATCCAGCCATACTCATCCTCGATGAAGCCACAGCGAGCGTGGATCCATTCACCGAGGCACAGATTCAGGAAGGATTGAAGGAAGTGATGCGTGATCGGACGGCTATCGTAATTGCCCATCGTCTCTCCACTGTGCGCCACGCAGATCGCATCATCGTGCTGCGCGATGGCCAGATCATCGAAGAAGGCAACCACGTGTCATTGTTGGCCGCAGGTGGCCACTATGCGGAACTGTACAATACCTACTTCCGGCATCAATCGCTGGAATACATTGAGCAGGCAAGGCTCCTCGGGGAATCTACGGAACAGCCCGTCATGGATGTCCAGAGCAACCTACCTTGCGATGAAAGCAATCCCCAGTCCGCCCCGGCCAGTGTATCGGCTGACCGCACAACCGATACCACCAAGCCACCAATTTCTGACGTTTAGTTCGCTCTTTACTTGTTCCAAGAGATCTTCTGCTTCTGCCTGCGCCAGCGAATGTAGCACATACACATCTACTTCTCTATCGCCTACGCGTTGTTTCAGCAATTCAATCAGCGCTCTTTTCGCCTTGCCTTCGCCTCTGACCTTGATTTCTTCCTCAACCATGCCCTGCCTGATGGCCAATACCGGTTTTATTTTGAGCAAGGTGCCGATCAACGCGCGCAAATGTCCCACGCGATCTACCACATAGTCCAGGGTTGTGAGGATAAAGTAAATGCCCGTTTGGGGTTTGACTGCAGCCATCCTATAGACCACTTCGTCCAGCTCAAGTCCCTCCTGAATGGCTTTGAGTGCTTCCATTGCAATCAAACCCGCAGCGCCTGAGACGTAGCCGGTGTTCACGACAGCGATCACTGGAGCATCTTCCTTGCTGACCTTGGACAGTCGCTCCCGCAGTTGGGGATCGTCAGAATGAACCACGTATAATTCGGTGCCCCATTCCTCAGGAGGGTCTACTGCCACAATTTTGGCTCCCTCGATGCTCCTTGCCGACTGGACTGCAGCATTGAAGATACCAGTGAGCCTGGGGCTGGGAGCAGGATACACAATGTTTTTGTATCTTTGCAACAGTTGTTCGTAAAAGGAGACGAATTCTCCCAAGCCAGGTACGGCCGTGGTGGGACGATCTTTCGAGGTTTCCAACAGATCACAGAATCTTTCCAGGGTAAGGTCAACTCCGTCGCGATATTCCCTGCCTGCAACCTGGATAGGCACAGGAATCATCGGAACTCCATATTCGTCTATAACGCTCTGGGGTATGGTCGTCGTGCTGTCTATGAGCAAAGTCGTTTTCATCCTATCCCCTTTCTACGAGTGCGGTTAGATAATTGCGTAAGATACGGTTTCTTATTGCACGAGCCCGATCAAGACGGGATCCAGACTACTCATGCACAGTACACTGCGTTTGTTCTGAGCCAACAATCTGTCATGAATCTCGCTGATTTGCCCTCTCCCTATTTCTGTGGTATCATTATATCAGTAGCATCGAGCATAGACCCCTTGACTGTCCATAGCACCGCCACCTCCATTTTACCATGCCCTTGCTTTTTCCCCAAGTGTCTTCAGTCCTTGTCAGTGCGCTTTTACGCTTAAAAGGAGTGTCAAATGAACAAGTTTAAGGGAAAGTTCCTCATCTGCAGTGCGGAAGGAGAAAAGCGCATCCACAAACCAGACAATAATCTCAGCCGCGCCGAACATCGTGGTCAGCGGGGCGCGGAAGATCTCCACCATGCCGTAGATGTCCTCGTCGAACTGCTGTCCCCGCCAATTGTAACGAATGCGCAACTTGCTACTTTCCGCCGAGCCACCGCTGATGGCGGCTTCGGACTTGGCCAGCCGAGGGAAATCGGGCGGTGGTTCGTAGCTCAGAATCTGCAGGTTCTGCGCTTGAGCGCAGTAACGCGGCACTACGAGTCCCTACAGCGCTTCGCGGATGCCCATAGGAGGGCGCACCACCTTCGCTGCCTCGGCTTCCACAGACAAGGCTTGAGCCGCAATACTGACAGACCGTGTAGTCTGCCGCTCCTGGTGGGAGACTTGCGCCACACTGTGGGCATTTCAACACAATGAGGTTCATTCCGTTTGTAGATCCCATACATTCATCTCCGCGCATTTGTTATTATCTAGGCTCCCCATGTGAATTATAAGCACTTTGCTTCCCAATGTGCCAAGGGGCAGAGGGTGCGTACAAGTCCCCTCTGCCCTCGTGTTATGGGTAGCTCCTCATGGTCAAGGTGGACATCGTATTGTGGTGATGGGGGTAGCACAACGACCGTGTCGGTCATCCAGTACCAGTAGCCCGCGTTAAGGAATAATACGGAAGGGCCGTGTACTCATCCTCAGTTGCGATACGAAGTGCGCAGCAGACTCTTGCCCGAGTCATCCAGGCGGTAACTGTGGGACAGGCTATACTACTCAGCCAGCAACTGCTGGCGTCGCCGCCACGTATAGGCAATAACGAATGGCCCGAAAGTCAGCGCCCACAAGTGAATAACTGCTTCAATCATCACATCAGCGTTGACCGGCCAGTACAGTCCATTCTGTAAGAAGAACAAGGCGTCCATCAATCCCAGGAAGATGAGTGCACTGCCGCTCAGCAGGGCAAAAAGCAATCCCCACGGCCGACGTTTCCACAGTCCAACCGCCCCGACAAGGCAGGCAGAGGCCATCCAGAGGTCAGCAGCAGGGAACGAACGCTCCCAGAGCAGCCATGCGCCGCATTGCTGGGCGAAGTATGATTCATCCTGTGCAGCATAGTCAGCGAAAAAGACAACCCAAAAAACGACGGTCAACAACGCCGTCAATGCCAATAGCCATGCTACTACCTTGAATCCTTTATCTTCACCCACGCACTTTGTACGTGCCCCCGCCATGTTCTGTTCCCTTCTCCCCTTACGTTTTACTCCCACGTTTTAGGCTTTATCTCCCAATGCCCCAGGGGGCCAGCACATAGGCACCTTCGGGATACGATCATGGTGCATCATAGCACGCTCGATAGCCCACAAGTAGCTTTCCTCACCGATAAGATGCATCCCACCGTCCACGAACAGGCTATGGCCGGTCACCCAATCCGACCACTCCGAAGCCAGAAAAGCCGCCGCTTTGGCCACGTCCTCGGGCTGTCCATAGCGTCCAAAGGGGATTTGTTTGAGATGCGCATGACGTAGTTCGGGGATAAGAGTAATTTCCTCGGTCAGCGCAGTTTCGATCATGCCCGGCGCCAGGGCATTGACGTGGATGCCATATGGTGCCAACTCCAGAGCAGCAGCGCGGGTGAACATCATGACCCCGCCTTTAGAGGCGCAATAGTGCGCTTCACCAGCCAATGGCACCGTCTCATTGATAGAGGACAGGTTAATGATTTTTCCTGGGTGTTTGTGTTCTATCCACCATTTGGCCACTGCGCGGGTGCAGAGGAAGGTGCCTTTTAGGTTGACGCCTAGCACCCAATCCCATTCTTCTTCTAGCATTTCGATGATCGGCGATTCCGAACCTACTCCGGCTGAGTTGACCAGAATATCCACCTGGCCAAAATGCTCTATAGTCTGATCCAGCATGTTTTCCACCTGGCTGGCATTCTGTACATCTACTTCCACAGCCATAGCGCGAAGGCCAGTCGCTTGCAGTGCGTTAGCCACATCGTTGGCTGCAGACAAGTCAAGATCGGCTATGACCACTGCTGCTCCGAGCCGGGCAAACATCTCGGCGATCCCGCGCCCAATGCCAGAAGCGCCACCTGTCACAATCGCTACTTTGCCGGTTAGGTTAATTTCCATCGAATCCTCCTATCACTCTGCAAAAACAATGCTGCAGCGTGCAACGAATTGCAACTATACAGTAGCTCGTCCTGAAAAGTTATATTGAGCGTATGCGCCTTCGAACTCTGTTGGAATAGTCTGCAGAATTTCCACCCAGCGGATGGTAGAATCAGCCCCCCGCAGCAATTGCAGGATATTCCCTTTGATCTTAAGCTTGCGCATCGTCAGCGCTTTGTTGGGATTCAATGCACCTCGCAAAATGTCCACCCATACACCATAAGGCCCACTCAGGATAAAATCAGTCTGGCGTTCCCCCACCCAGATGTCAGAAATCTGTCCGTGATCTACCTGGAAGCCAATGCTCAGAGTGTCCTGGACCCCCTTGTTAGGTTCGGCTTGTAGCACCAGGGTATAGGACTCGTAATCGTTCTTGATCATCTGGCAATAGGTTGCATCGGCATTGCTGCGTCTCTTGACCTCTTCGAGATATTCTGGACTGCCTAGTTTCATTTTTCGCTCCTCCTTGACAAGATACCCTCCTATACGAACTGCTCGCGAGAGGATCAGTTGCTAACCCACGAACTCAAACACTGCTTTCACCATGCCATGTTGACTCTTGTGAAAGGACATCGCTAGTGCCTTTTTGTATTCTTCCAAGCGGAAGCGATGGGTGAGCAATGGAGTCAGGTCCAATTGGCCTTTGGACATCCAATCCAGGATGAGTTGATAGCACCGCTTGCGCTCATTGGCGTATTCTTCGGTGCTGGAACACAGTGTGCCGGCCACAGTCAACTCCTTTAGCCAGGCAAAGGTCCAATCCACTTTTTGGGTTGCTCCAATCAAGCCAATCAGCGCTACTTTGCCGCCGGGACGAGCCAGGCGCAAGGCATCATCGAGGGTCTCATCCATCCCGACACATTCATAGACCACATGTGCCCCACCGCCCATCATGACGCGCTTGCCCAGCACTGGTTTGTGTAACGTGCCACCGGTCCGCTCGGCCATAACCGCATAGACATCGCAGCGGCTGTCAATGATCTCATCCGCGCCATAGTGTCGGGCCAATTCAGCCTGGAAAGGATACTTGGCTACCACCAGAAGCGAGCCTTTGAACCCTGTGACACGCAATGCGGCTACCACTCCCAATCCCATCATCCCTGCGCCTATAACCAGGGCTATCTCCTGGTCTACCGGTCGATTGCGCATCACCGCGTGCAGTGCAGAAGCAAAAGCATCTACCAGGATCGCATTCTCATCTGAAACATTGTCTGGCACAGGGAAGAGTTGGAAGGGATGAGCCAGGTAATACGGAGCCCAGCTCCCGCCCACCTTGATGTTATTGCCTAACTGGAACCCCACACCTGGCGTGCCCATGCGGAAATTCTCACAGCGGGGCCATTCTCCTTGCTGACAATGGGCGCACCACTCCTCAAGGTCACGAGTGGGGCAAGGCAGCAAAGGATCCGCAATGACGCGTTGACCAACAGCCAGGTTCTCCACAGCTGTCCCCACTTCAGCAACCACGCCCATATTCTCGTGCCCAAAAATAAAAGGCAAGGAGGAATAGGGGGAAGAAGAAGGGCTATCGCACAATTGCACTAGATTGATATCTGAGCCGCAGATGCCGCCATATCGAGTCTTGATTTTGACCCAGTGGTCGTTCAGCAGGCGCGGTTCGGGCACTTCGACAAGTTGTACACAGGAGAGAGGGCTATAGTAGGCTGAAGAGATGAGCGGGCCAAGGGCCAAGGTGAGCAAATAACGGGGAATGCTAAACTGAAACATCACTGCTTTCATTTTCGGTCTCTCCCTTCCGCATAATTCACATCGGGCCGGCTAACTAATGGCCTATCACGGATGAAGCAGTTGTCTTGGTCTGAAGTGTAACACGGCTTTCTTTTGGAGTCAAAGTGGAGCAGCAAGTTGGTAATTCAATGAGCGACATTTGCCGGACGCTCAGGATGACAGTATACTTGATGTCACTTCGGTGCAAGGGAGCTCTTATGAGAAGATTCGTCGTGGGCGTGGATCTAGGTGGGACCCAGATACGTGCCGTTTTGGCTGACGAAAAGGGTACAGTGCTCAAACGCGTCAGCACTCTGACCCAGGCTCACGAAGGAGCCCACCGTGTCATGTCCCGTCTGGTGGATTGCATTGGCCAAGCGCTGCAAGAAGTTGAGCGTAGCCAGGTTCTGGGTATCGGAGTTGCCACGGCGGGCGCGGTGAATCCCTGCACCGGTGTGATCGCCAAAGCAGCCAATTTGCCCGGTTTCGAGAACTGGCCACTTCGTGACATGCTGGCACAGGAGTTGCATGTACCTATCTATGTGGGCAATGATGCCAAGCTCGCCGCCTTGGCGGAGCATCGCTTTGGCGCAGGTCAGGGGACAAATTTTCTTATCTATCTGACCATTAGCACAGGGATCGGAGCCGGGGTCATTGAGGACAGACGTCTGTTGCTAGGAGCTCATGGCTGGGCAACAGAATTGGGGCATATCATCGTGGAGCCCAATGGACCACGGTGCAACTGCGGAAATATTGGCTGTCTGGAAGCATTAGCATCGGGGCCGGCGATTGCCCGTCATGCGATGCAATTGTTGCAAGAAGGCGAATCCTCGCTGCTATGGGAAATGGTCAGGGATGAGACCGCGCGCATCACCGCTAAAGAAGTGGTCGAGGCTGCTCAAAAGGGAGATGCGCTGGCTCTGCAAGTCATGCAACGCGCTGCCTTCTACCTGGGTATCGGGCTGGTTTCCTTTATCCATGCCTTCGATCCAGAGTGTATCATCGTAGGAGGTGGTGTGAGCAAGGCTGGCGAGCTGCTTTTTGCGCCAATGCGTGCTGTCATCGCGGAACGGGTTATCGCTGCAGCACAGCGTGATATTCGCATTGTCCCTGCTGCACTCGGAGATGATGCAGGTTTGATCGGTGCGCTAGCGTTGGTGCTAGCGGACGTAGGAGCCGCATGAACTTTTACTGTGCTGTGTGCGGATACAGAGAAACCTGGCCAACGACGCGCTGGCGTTGTCCGTGTGGTCAGCCGCTTTTCGTAGAAGACGTCCCTGAGTTCCGCCTTGCGGCTGTCCGCCCACAAGAAACAGGGGTATGGCGCTATCGCGAACTCCTTCCCTCTATGGCCCCCAATGCTGAACCAGTGAGCATGGGCGAAGGCAATACCCCACTGTTACTAGAGGAGTGGGATGGCCTACATGTGGGGTATAAGCTAGAGTTTTTGTCCCCCACCGGTTCGTTCAAGGATCGGGGTAGCTCTCTGTTGGTCAGCTTCCTGCGCGCGTGGGGTATTCGCGATGTCGTGGATGATTCATCCGGCAACGCTGGAGCGTCATTAGCAGCCTATGGCGCGCGAGCGGGGTTGCGAGTGCGCATCTTTGCCCCAGCACATACCTCAACCGCAAAACGTGCTCAGATCGAGGTTTATGGGGCAGAATTCGTCCCTATAGAGGGGCCTCGTCCACGCGCAACGGAGGCGGTTTTACAGGCGGTCAGCGCCGGAGCGTACTACGCTAGCCATGCATATCACCCCATGTTCCTCGAGGGCGTGGTGACCATGGGCTACGAGTTGTTTGAGCAGTTGGGTGGGCGCATGCCCGACAATCTGCTCCTCCCCGTAGGACATGGCTCGCTGATTGCTTCCACCTACATGGCAGTGAAGAGAATGCAGGAGGCAGGAGCCCTGCACACCATGCCGCGTTTCTTTGCCGTGCAGGCGCAGGCTTGTGCTCCTGTGTTTACAGCCTGGCAGAATGGATGGGAGGATACTCAAGAGGTACAACCTGACAAGACGATAGCAGAGGGCATCTCGGTCACCCGACCAGCTTGGGGTAGGTATGTATTGAGGGCTGTGCGCGAATCCGGTGGGGCTGTGTTGACTGTGAATGACGAGGAGATCCTTGCCGCAAGAGAAGCTTTGGCTAGGCGTGGTCTGTATGTAGAACCGACGGCTGCTGTGCCTTTTGCTGCTCTGTTGCGGTTACGTCAGCGCTTCCGTGCGCAGGAACTGACAGTACTGCCCCTAACTGGGCATGGTTTGAAGAGCATTTAATGGCTATCGAGCAAAATGCAACATTCGCAATGTGCATATATATTATTTTAGCGTTCCATAGGAGGTGCTCTTGAGCATCTATCTCGACTCTGCGATTCCGGATGAAGCGCGTCAGGCAATGAGCCTGGGCTTTGTCCGCGGCATCACCACAAACCCGGCGCTCTTGGCTAAAGTAAAGCGCCCGACAACGGAAGTTCTCCGCGAATTGTGCCATATCTGTTCGGGAAACGTATTTTATCAACTGACCGCACCAACCGTTTCGGAGCGGCGAGCAGAGGCTGAGCAGATTCTCCGTCTAAACGACGAATTCCAGAAAGAAAACGACAAGCACTTTGCCAAATGGGTGGATAACTCAATGGATGATCAGGATCTCCCCCCGCATCTAGGTCGAATAGGGCTCAAAATCCCCGCTTCCACCGAGAACATGGCCCTTGTAGCCGAGTTCTCAGATCGGGGAGTCGCTGTAGCAGTTACAGCGCTGTTTAGCCCGGCACAGGCCTACCTGGCCTGCGAAGCTGGCGCGACATATCTGCTGCCCTACGTGAATCGGACCACACGCTTGCGCGGCGATGGCTTGGCTTTTGTCAAGGAACTGGTGCGCATCTGCAAGGCTGTCGATCGGGGCACGGAGGTTTTGGCAGCCAGCATCAAATCGCCAGAAGAAGCAGTCAAAACGCTGCTGGCTGGAGCCCATCATATATCCGTGCCACTGGCCGTGCTCTTGGCGATGGGCCATGACCCGCTCTCTGATGAGGCCGTCGCTGAATTTGCACGGGCCATGTCATCCCAGTAAGTCAGTTTAGCAGGAACAAAAACAAAAGCCTCGCATACCCGTCCGCGGTCAAGACGGGCTTGAACATTATAATTTAGCAAAGGAGCAAGGCTGCCAAAGGAGGTAACCCGTATGAGACGATGGAATGGATGGGGCGATGAGACGTTTGTCTATCCCTTGCCGGATTCAGCAGTACCTTTCTTGCAAGAAAGGATTGGGCCAGCTTCACCACCTCGTGATGCTACTTTAGATAAGGTAATTGCCTCAGTACCTGACTCCCGCCTGCCACCCCATCCCCTAGTGAACACAGACCCGCTCGAGCGTGTATACCATGCTCGTGGCCAGAGCCTGCCGGATTGGATTGCCCTGCGCAGTGGGCGTATTCCAGCCTTTCCCGACGGAGTGGCTTATCCCACCACGAATGATCAAGTCAGAGAGCTACTCGCCTACGCGTCCCGCGTTGGAGCCCATCTGATTCCCTACGGTGGGGGAACCAGCGTGGTTGGGCATATCAATGTCTTACCTGGAGACGCGCCAGTACTGACTGTGGATTTGGGCAGAATGAACCGATTGCTGCATTTCGACGAGATCAGCCACCTAGCTACTTTTGGAGCAGGCGTTTTCGGCCCTGATTTAGAGGCACAGCTTCGAGCACGCGGCTTTACTCTGGGGCATTTTCCACAGTCCTTCGAACTGTCCAGTCTTGGCGGCTGGATCGTCACCCGTTCGAATGGCCAGCAATCACTGGGCTATGGCCGGATAGAGGCGATGTTCGCTGGAGGACGACTAGAAGCCCCTGCTGGCACCATGATCTTGCCTCCATTCCCTGCCTCGGCAGCTGGGCCAGATTTGCGTGAGATTGTGCTTGGCTCTGAAGGACGATTGGGCATCCTTACCGAAGCAACCGTACGCGTCAGGAAGTTACCGGAGTGTGAAGAATTTCGCGCAGTCTTTTTCCCAGACTTTGGGCAGGGTCAGGAAGCAGTGCGTGAGATGATGCAAGCGCGGCTTCCGCTATCCATGCTGCGCTTGAGCACACCCCTTGAGACCGAAACAACGCTCGCACTAGCTGGTCACGAACGAGTTATTCGCCTGCTCAAGGAGTTGCTGCGGCTGCGCGGAGTTGGTGAGCAGCGCTGTATGCTCATCATAGGCATCACAGGAAGCACCACGTCAGTGCGGCTCGGCCGCGAGGAAGCACTGGCCGTGGCCAGGAAATACCGCGGTATGCACCTCGGACAGCTCTTTGGCAATCAGTGGCGCAAGAGCAGGTTCCGCACACCGTATTTGCGCAATACCCTATGGGAGATGGGCTACGCCCTCGATACCTTGGAAACTGCCACGCAATGGAGCAACATCACCCACATGGTTGAGGTGATTGAACAAGCTCTGCGCAATGGATTGCAGGATGTTGGAGAGCGAGTGCTTGTGTTTAGCCATCTCTCTCACACCTATCCATGGGGCTCTAATGTCTATACCACCTATCTCTACCGCATCCCTGAGAGTGGTGACCCTGAGGAAACATTGCGCCGCTGGCAAGTTTTGAAAACAGCGGCCAGCAAAGCGATTGTAGCGGCCGGTGGAACGATCACTCATCAGCATGGCATCGGCACTGACCATTTGCCCTATCTTGCTGCGGAGAAGGGCGCATTGGGCATGACGGCATTGCACGCTCTATGCCAATGCTTTGACCCAGATGGTATCATGAACCCTAAGAAACTGATTGAGCAATAGAAGCATAGGAATGATGGGGATGCTGGCTGCGCTGTAGCACGTTTTTGGGCATCCCGTACCTGAATCCATTTTTAGGAGCATAACAATGTGGCAAGGTGATTGGCGCAACGATGTCTGGTCCCAACTCGATCAGCCCTGGGATCTCATCGTTATTGGGGGCGGTATCACAGGTGCAGGTATTCTACGCCAGGCAACACATCTGCACCTGCGCACGCTGCTTATTGAGAAGAATGATTTCGCCTGGGGCACTTCCAGCCGTTCGACCAAACTGGTTCACGGTGGTCTCCGCTATCTGGCGCAGGGACAGTATAGCGTAACACGCCAAGCCGTGCGGGAGCGAGAATGGCTGATGAACCAGGCTCCAGGGCTGATTAATCCCCTAGGTTTTCTGTTTGGGATCTATCGAGGAGAGTCCCCAAGCCACAGCACTGCAGCTATCGGGCTGGCAGCATACGATTTGTTTGGGCACAAATGGGCGCATCGCTATTACAAAGGCGATGATTTTCTCATGCTTGCGCCCCATATCAATCGAGAAAGGCTCAAGGGTGGATACCGTTACTTCGACGCCGTGACGGATGACGCACGGCTTGTATTGCGACTTATCCTTGAAGCAGTAGATGCTGGGGGTGTCGCTCTGAATTATGCCGCAGCAGAACACTTGCTTTTAGGACATGACGGAAAAGTGAGGGGAGTGGTGGTGCGTGACAGGCTGACTGAACGCACGCTGGAGCTAGAGGCGCGAGTGGTAATCAGTGCGACAGGTGCCTGGGCCGACCAGTTACGCACTCAGGTGGGTGGACAACCGCGCATTCGCCCCTCGCGTGGCAGCCATCTCCTTTTTCCTGCCTGGCGCCTGCCTGTGGCACAGGCGATCACCCTCGTTCATCCTCGCGACAAGCGCCCTGTATTCGTCCTCCCCTGGGAGGGAGCTGCACTTGCCGGGACCACAGATCTGGATCACAGGCAGCCGCTTGACGAAGAACCCCGTGTGGAATCCAACGAGATCGAATACATTATGGAGGCATTGGAAGCCAAATTCCCGTCTTTGCGTCTGCAGACAAAGGATATCATGGCGACCTTCTCTGGGGTACGCCCTATCGTTGCCTCGGGAAAAGGGGTGGATCCACACAAAGAATCGCGTGCCCACATTGTCTTAGAGGAGAATGGGCTGGTTACGATCACTGGGGGTAAGCTGACCACCTTCCGTCCGATGGCATTGGACGCACTGCGCACAGCGCAACGTGTCTGGTCCGCGATGCCCAATCCCGATGGCCATGCTCCCATGTTTGATCCGGTGCCACCCGACCTAAATGGCTCCACAAAGCTGGACACGTATGCACGCCAACGCCTTTTAGGGCGCTATGGTATGCATGCTGCGGCACTTGTAGCAGCAGCTAAACCCGATGAGTTGGATATTATCCCAGAAACAGATACGCTATGGGCCGAGCTGCGCTGGGCAGCGCGCCATGAAGGAGTGGTCCATCTGGATGATCTACTACTGCGACGGGTGCGCATTGGTCTGCTTTTGCCACACGGTGCGCTGCCTCTTATGGAGCGCATTCGCGCCATCGTCCAGCCAGAATTAGCTTGGGGCGATGAACGGTGGGAAGCAGAAGTTGCTGCATATGCTGATATCTGGACACGAGCATACAGCCCGCCTGACATGAAGTTCGGCACGTAATCGGTTTTTAACGCTGGGCATTCCAGTTGCTGCAGCCAACGTACTCAAAACGGCGCGCCTCTGCCTCGGTCAGTTCCTCCACATACCAGGAATTGCCCAGTCTTCTGAGCAAGAAGTGGGAGTAATGGCGTCCTATCTTGTCTGTAACCTCCTGACCAATCACCACGCACCAGGTTTCTCGATCGCCGGAATCAGGTGGACAGGCGAAGATTCCAGTATTGGATGACTGCTGGGGGACAACGACCTGTTCTCCTGGTGTTCCCGGTGCTTTTTGAGCAGATACGATGTTGTAGCTTACCTTCGTACCAGCCAGTCGAGCAATGGCTTCATCTAGCGCGTCTTTGCCTTCAGGAGGTAGGTCCGTAGAGCTACAACTGACCAAAATACAGAGCATTGCGGCCCCCACCACCAGGCGTATGAAATGCTCCCTGCAATTGAATGGCATGCCCATCACCTCCTCATGCGCTGCTACTGATCCCGCGGCAATTCCTTGTAAACATTCCCGTACATCGGTCAGAGCTCAGAACGAAGCAAACACATTTGATACAAGCAACATATTTAGCGAAGCTCGCCTAATTTTGGGCAAATGCCAGATTTGTGCTAAAATATATAATACTACAGACCCCTACTAGAGAAGATGTATCACGCTCCAGGAGGCACCGATGAATCCCTTGGAAATCCCGGAGATTGTTATCAGACGCTTACCCTTGTATCTACGCACGCTGAACTTGATGGCTGAACAAGGACAAACTGTGACATCATCGCAAGAGATGGGAGAGAGGCTGGGTATCAGTTCCACCCAGATACGCAAAGACCTGTCCTATTTCGGCGAGTTTGGCAAACAAGGGACTGGGTACAGTGTCCAACACCTGCAGGAACAACTACGGCAAATTTTGCAAGTAAGCCAACGCTGGAAGGTAGCCTTGATCGGTGCTGGTGATCTCGGACGAGCCATCATGCGCTACAGCGGCTTTGAAGAAGGTGGTTTTGAAATCACGGCTGTCCTAGACAAGGATAAGCAGAAAATCGGGCGTCAGATTGGGAGATTGAAAGTCCTCGATGTTACCAAGCTGCACGAAGTAATTCAGGAGCAGGGGATACGCATTGCCATCATTGCTGTACCAGCCAGCGAAGCTCAAGGCGTCGCTGACGCTCTAGTCAATGCCGGCATCAAGGCTATCTTGAGCTATGCCCCCATCCCTTTGCGTCTGCCACCTAGCGTGCAAGTACATTACATAGACCCGGTCATCGGCCTACAGAGCATGACCTATTATCTTAACCTCGAACAGATGTAACTCCCTACATGCAAGGATGCACGTACACAAGCCCTATATCTGCTTCACCGGCCCAACGGGTGCTGACAGAATCTACAATGCAGGCAAACTGCGTTTCAATATATTGTACCGTTCCAGAGCTTTCCCAGCACCTATCGCTACACATGCCAATGGATCTTCTGCCACGTGACAAGGCACCCCAGTCTCCTTAGTCAAGAAACGATCCACGTTACGCAGCAATGCGCCTCCACCAGTCATAACGATACCGCGATCAATAATATCCGAAGCCAGTTCAGGCGGGGTTTTTTCTAGGACTGCCTTCACACTGGCAGCGATAGCAGCCAGAGGTTCGACTATGGCTTCCGTGATCTCAGCAGAGCTGATGGTAATCGTCTTAGGCAAACCGGTCACCTGGTCCCGACCACGTATCTCCATTTTCAATTTCTCATCGAGGGGCAACGCGCTGCCTATGCGAATCTTGATCTCCTCGGCAGTTTGATCTCCGACCAACAAATTATACTTGCGTCGTATATAAGTTGCAATGGCTTCGTCAATCTTAATACCACCGACGCGAACAGAGTTCGCAACGACAATCCCATTGACTGATATAACAGCTGCTTCACTAATGCCTCCACCGATATTCACGACCATGTTGCCCGTTGGAGTATGAACCGGCATATCAGCACCAAGAGCAGCAGCCAGTGGTTCTGGAATCAGATAAGCAGTTTTGGCTCCTGCCTGGATAGCCGCATCCTTCACCGCACGGCTTTCCACGCTCGTAACCCCCACTGGCACGCTAATCATTACCTCTGGACGGAGCAGACGAAAACGCCCACAAACCCTGGCAATGAAATAGCGGAGCATGGCTTCCGTGACGACGTAGTCAGCGATGACGCCCCCGCGCATGGGACGTATCACTTCAATCGTTTCTGGTGTACGTCCAAGCATCAGGCGAGCCTCTTCACCCACAGCCACAATACGGCTGTCATTGGTAGAAACGGCGACTACAGAAGGCTCACGCAGCACAATGCCTTTGCCGCGCACAAATACCAACACATTTACTGTACCAAGATCAATGCCTATCTGCTTTGTGAGCATTCAACCTCCTATTGCTCTATCAGTGCAAAAACCTATTGGCCAGCTTCTGCAACCCTCTGAATCCTGGCTCCTAGTGAATTCAGTTTCTGGTCAATTCCCTCATAGCCACGGTCTACATAGCCCATGTTCGAAACCACAGTCTTCCCCTCTGCGACAAGAGCGGCCAAGATCACCGCAGCACCCGAACGGATGTCTAATGCCCTTACTTCACAACCTCGCAGCTTGCTTGGCCCTCTGATCAAGGCGGTTTGTCCTTCCACTTTGATATCGGCACCCATTTTCTGCAATTCACCCGCATACAGTAAGCGGCCATCGTACATTGTCTCATGGATTGAACTCTCGCCATGCGCCTGTGTCAACAAAGCGCCTGTAGGAGCCTGCAAGTCGGTCGGAAAGCCTGGATAAGGGAAGGTCTGTATATCAATAGCGGAAAGGCGCTCGCGGCCCTTTACTCGGTATATTTCCTTTTCCGCAGTTACCAATATGCCTGCTTCGGTGAGTTTGCTGCTCAAAGCGCCCAAATATCGCGCAACACGCCCTTGGATGGTTACGTCTCCCTTCGTTATCGCGGCAGCAATGGCAAAAGTCCCTGCTTCCAGACGATCTGGCATCACGCGATAAACAGCACCGTGCAATCTACGCACACCCTCGATTTGGATAATGCCCGTACCAGCACCGTAGATGCGCGCACCCATCGCATTGAGAAAGCTAGCCAGGTCAACAACTTCTGGCTCGACAGAGGCATTCTCGATAATGGTAGTGCCGTCTGCCAGGCATGCAGCCAGCATGAGGTTCTCTGTACCCGTGTGACTGGGGTAGTCCAGAGAAATCCTCTCGCCAGTCAACTTACGTACGCGCAGAGCATAATTGCCATTCAGACGGTCCACCTTGGTGCCCATCGCCTGAAAACCCTTTAAGTCAACACCAACAGGTCGGGTACCAATGGCACAGCCACCGGGATGAGGTGCCTCAGCCTGTCCTAGACGTCCCAGCAGTGCACCCACAATGAGGAAGCTGGCTCGCATCTTGGTGGCCAGATCGGGCGGAACAGAAGACTGCGTCAAATTCCCTGTCTTGACTGCCACACTGTGGGCACTCTCCACCCTGACATTAGCTCCCAGGCTGCGCAACAATGCGATCATGGTGCGGATATCTTCGATATCCGGCAAGTTTTCCAGCAGACACTCATCGGGAGTGAGCAACGTCGCTGCCAAAATGGGCAAAGCGGCGTTCTTAGCACCAGAAATGGATACCTCGCCTTCTAACTTATGACCACCCTCTACTACGATACGCATTCCCTCACCACGCTGTCAACATTGTCAGCTAATTAGTTGAAAGACATTCCTGTGCAAATGGACTTCACCAGCTATGAGTATATCGCAGATGACCTCTATTGTCAAAGAAAGTGTAAACTCGCCTCGTGATCACCACGTAAAGAGTCCTAACTACTTCGGCATTGCTTTCAGCTTAACGTACGCAGGACGTGGACGAAACTCTGGGTAGCCAGGCTCAGAGATGGCCCACCAATATTGTTCGTCGTCTGGCGTCCAATCCGGGTCAGCGATGTAGATGAGGCTCATCAATCCTATCCAGGGCGACCAATTCTCCTTTGCCCATTTATATGCCCGCACAAAATAATCTGCTTTCGTCTCCTCATCGACAGCATGCCACGAATAGTCAGGGTGAATTGGGTCACTCGTCCAACCAAATTCAAGCACAGCAACTTGTTTGTCGGCATCGCCGTACTTCTCCATGATGCGGCGGAGATCTTCAACCCGTCGAAAACAGAAGAAGCGTTGACCGCCATAGTAAGGGTTCTGTGCAGCCTCGTCAGGACTTAACTCCGGTGGTGCCTTATAGCCCGCAGCATGGACTCCCAACACATCAAAGTAGCCATCGCTGTTGCCTCCCATCGCCTGGTACATCTGCTCCAGATAGACATCGTCAGGTGTGGCTTCAGGAGAGTAGGTTCCTGTTGGTGTCAGTCCCGCGCTAATCACCATCGCAGTCGGATCCGCTTGCTTGATGCGCCGAAATGCTTCCCGCAACAACCGCACGTACTGCGCTGCATTAGGAGGACGGCCGCCCCACTCACGGGCCAGATTGGGCTCATTCCAGATCTCGTAGGCGCGAATACGCCCTTTGTATCGGCTGGCCATTGTGTACAGAAAATCACCCAAATCAGCATAATTATTGGGTGGGCCATTGGTTGGAAAATTGCCTCCAGCCCATTGAGGTTGATGGTCTATGCGTACCAGGAGGTCCAACCCGAGCTTGTTACACTCATACACGATCCAATCCACTCGGCTCCAATCGAACACGCCTTTGGCTGCTCCCTCCACATCGCGCCAGCCAATATTCTGCTTGACCCAGGTAAAGCCGGCTTCCTTGATCATGCCCATATCCCGGCTGGCAACCTCCGGGCGCCACCACAAGAAAGCCTGCATGCCATATTCGGGGGAGTTCATGCGCATGGGCTTTGGCGGTGGAACTGGGGGCAAGGGGGTGGCCGTAGGTATTGGGGTTGGTCCCGCTGATGTCGCCGTCGGTGGCACAGGAGTAATGGTCGGCAACGCAGGTATTACCGTTGGTTGCATCGGTGTTGCAGTAGGCGATGCAGGCGCAGCAGTTGCTGGCAGCAAAGTGGGTTGAGTTACCTGTGCCACGCTGGTAAACGTTGGGCGTGGCGTACGGGTAGCAACGGGAACGGAGGGCGTGGCAGGTTGGTTGAAGAACAGCAGCCAGATCAGTCCTATCACTCCAATGATCACCATGGCAAGCGCAAGCCATAAAATTACCGATCCTTTGCTTTGGTTTGGAAGCAAGCCAGTTGGTCTTGTCTCAGTCACAAAAATGCTCCTTCACGTATTTTACCGTTCACTTATAGGCCGAGCACAAACAGAGCACGGGGAACTCCCGTGCTCTGCGACCTGTCTTTGCAGCCAGGTTGCGAAGTTGCTGATGCAGACGCACTATTTGGGCATATTGACCAAAGCAGCAAATGCCGGACGCATGCTCCAATCCGGTCGGATAATCCCGAAAGCGGACTTTTCATTCTGAGGCCCACAAATGGGGCCAAAGTTGAGGTTCCACAGGAACATGGGTCCCACCCAGCCCCAGCTCTTAGCCAGTTGATAGGCCTGAACGATGAACTGTGCCTGCTCCATCTCTGTGTTGTCCGCAGCGTATTCATAACCGGTAGCGGGCCGCACGCCCAAGCCCTCCACAGAAGCCCAGCCAAATTCTGTAGGCCAGATCCGTTTTGCGCCATCGCCGTATTTCAACATGATATTCCGATAGCTCTCCATCGTACCCCGGAAGAACCAACTGGGATGCCCCTTGGCATTAAAGGTAGCGGTTGGGTCTTGATAGGTCTCCCACCTAACATCTGGCGGGTTGTTGTAACCACTGGGATGTGCACCTATCGCATCGCAGTAGTTCTTTAAGCCCGCTTGATACATCTGCTCCAAATAGATGCGGTCATCAATGGCAATGTTCCCATCATTGTAGCCCGTTGGCGTAAGTGCCCCTGACACTACAGTGGCATTAGGATCCACAGACTTGATAGCCTGGTACGCCACCTTCAAAAGCTCGACGTACTTCCGCGCATTGAGCTTACCCCCCAAGCCACCCCATTCGTAATACAGGTTTTGTTCGTTCCAGATTTCATAGGCTTGCACGCGCCCTTTGTAGCGAGCTGCCATTTCGCGTAGGAAAGTCCCAAAAGTATTTGGATCAGCCGGTGGGCCTTCATCGGTATCTTCAGGCGGGCGAGCCCATTTTGGGGCCTTGACCACGCTGAATAGCAACTTGATGCCCGCAGCATTCGCACTGTCCACGATACGATCCAGCGCTCCCCAATCATATTGTCCGGGTGCAGGATTGTAGCGGAACCACTCCACTTGCTGCTTGTACCAACGAAAGCCTAATTGATGGATCAGCCCAAAAAGCCGACCATGATCTGCATCGGTAATCGCATCCCCCTGGATGCCATAGTCAAAGCCTGGCCCGCGACTCGGAGCAGCTGAGACTGCCTGTGGCTTCGACGTTGGTTTCGGTGTAGGTGTAGGCGTTGGCGCAGGCGTGGGAGTTGGTGTAGGTGTAGGAGTTGGGCTGGGAACCAGCAGGCTAATGTCATTGCTACGCACGTTTGTTGTGCGTCCGCCATCGTCGGAAATAGCCGCCGCGATGAAATAACTGCCCGGTGTCGCAGGGGCTTCCCAGACGTAACTCGAACCAGTAAGCCCTTGGCTTGCCACTTTGCTGCTCTCGCTAGAAGGCCCTTCCCCTTGCCCCTCCAACAGAGAGCTCTCAAGGCTGGATTCCCCACCCGCGGGATCCTTTACCGTCCAAACAACGGTGAAATCGCTCTCCATGGACGGGATGTGCAATTCCTTAAAATGCGCTACCAAATCCCATATGCGCTGATCATTCTGTGTGTTCAGCAAATCTTCGAAGATCAAGCCACGCACGTTGTAGTCAGCAATTAACTGCAGCTTACGATCCATACTGGCTGCATTCTCCAACCAAATCTGGCAACTTCTACCTTGCTCATCCTCGTAGGTAAACCAATATTCATCTGCTTGTTGATCGTACTGCAATCCACCAGATTGCTGTAACACAGGTAGCACCAAAACCACATTCTCGCCACCGCTTACCAGTTCTTTGTCACCCTCGACTGCCACCTGAGCAAGCTCGGACAAGGCTTGTGCGTAAGAAATTCTGGTAGCCACTTCACCCACGATCTGGCAACAAGACACAGACAGGGCAATTTGTAGCTTAGTGCGGTTCACTTCGCCCACAGCCCAGCGGAGAAGCGCCTCCATTTGGCCACCTGAAGCCCAGGCTGTTGGAGATTCCAGCGCTGGGATGACCAGAACATCCACCAGTTGGCCCAATGCTCGCCAATCATAAGCACCCGTCTCCCAACAATCCTCTGCTACCTGTCTGGCCTGTGCCACGCGGATGGAAAGGATTTTGCCCTCCTTGTGTAAAGCATCCGCTAACTCTTGCACAAAGGAAACATATTCTTCACGCAAAGTAGGATCGAGTCCCTGGTAATCCAACTGCACGCCCGTGTACATCCCTTCTACCGCCAGGGCGGTAAGCGCAGCGATGTTCTTGCTGCGTGCCTCGGAATTGAGGAGGATATTGGTCAGCACTTGTGGCTGGACCACGCCATCCTTGCGATTGCTGACAACGGGCATAACCAGGTAGCCTTGCATACTAGGCCGGCTTGCAGTTAATACATCGTAAACAGAACCATCGCCGCTGACGTAAAATCCTGCTTGGTTGATCTCGGTCAAAAGGCCCGCTGCCCTTTCAGGTACGCGATTTTCAGCAGCCAGTACCGTGGCTATGGCGGGTCTCATGGGCTGTACCTGGGCTACCGCTACCAGGCTTGAGATGGAATCGAGATGTGCTTCGATCACACCGTCCTCTGGTATCACATGCGCCGGCACCCATATCCACCGCTGCCCATCCCAGGCATAGACATCTGCGTCATTAGGAGATAAATCCTGTGGCAAAGGCAAAGTCAGGATGGCTTCCTCTGGAGAGGGGCCATACGCCTGAAAGCGGTAGACATCACTACGCAGAGTAATTGGCTCCGCAGACAGGGCTTCTACTGCTGCACGCAACGCTCTATCTTTGGCACCAGAAATGAACTCGAGCGCAGATAGAACTGTCATTTTCAAACGGAGTTGCCTAGTTAGCGCTCCTGCAGGGATCAAAATCTGGGCCCCATCGGATGCAGTCAAAGCACCACCCATTTTCGAAATCACCGGATAATCATAGTGAAAGATGCGATTCCCCACAGAGAAAGGAGGCAGCCATAGGCTGACCACCAAGAGAATCACCGAAAAGATATATGCAGTATTCTCGGCCCGTGAATCATGTACGATCCGTCTGAGAAGCTGGCGAAGAATGGTATCCTTCATCGTGTCCTTTCCTGATTGGTAGTTGTGTGGATCAATCAGTATATTACATAATACCGGAGCTAAGATGCGCACGAAACGGCATCCCGCTCCGGTATCCTTTTACAATCTTTTGTGTGTGAGCTGATTCCACCAACAAGGGCTGTGCAATATCAGTATGGACATAAGGACGACTGAGAGAGCTCCTGATCGTTCCACGTCCACAATTGGCACTGATGTCCTCCAGATTCAGAGTGCCAAAATCTTACACAAGAATTGTGCTTTTGCAAAATGCGGCTCTGTGACCAATTGACACACGGTGTACAGCATCTATAATTCGGACAGAAAGGAGGTTGAGCATTGAAACACGTCTTGGGATTGAAATGTGTGCTCTGCGGCGCAGAATACGCGGTGCATGAGGTAGAGTATGTCTGCCCCAAACATGGCAACGAGGGCATCCTCGATGTCGTTTACGACTATCGGCTTATTGGACAGCGCATGTCCAAAGCACATCTCGCCGATAATCGCGACTATTCCATCTGGCGCTATGCCGACCTATTGCCCATTGCAGACCGGCAATGGATTCCCAATTTGCAGGTAGGCTGGACTCCGCTCTACTACGTACCTCGTTTGGGAGCACAGATGGGACTAATGCATCTCTATATCAAAGATGATGGACGCAACCCCACTGCTTCGTTCAAAGACCGTGCCAGTGCCATAGGCATTGCCAAGGCGAGGGAACACGGCAAAGACATCATGACCGCTGCTTCTACCGGTAACGCTGCCTCATCCCTGGCCGGGCTGGCAGCCAGCGTGGGATTGACCACGTATATCTTCGTCCCAGAGCGCGCTCCGCAGGCGAAAGTAGCCCAATTGCTCGTCTTTGGTGCGAATGTCATTATGGTGCGCGGCACTTACGATGAGGCCTTCGACCTGTGCCTGCAAGCATCCGCCCGGTACGGATGGTACAGTCGCAATACCGCCTATAATCCTTACTTGTCCGAAGGGAAAAAGACCGCTGCCTTGGAGATTTGCGAGCAATTGGGATGGCAACCCCCGGACAAGATCTTTGTCTCAGTGGGTGATGGCTGCATCATCGGCGGACTGTGGAAAGGGCTAAGGGATCTATATGCTTTGGGGTTCATCGAACGTCTGCCACAACTCATTGGAGTACAGGCGGAAGGCTCCGCGGTTTTGGTCAAGGCCTGGCAGGAGGGAACGGAGACGATTACCCCCATTGTACCCAATACCATCGCCGACAGCATCTCCGTGGGCGTGCCTCGCGATGCCATAAAAGCGCTGCGTGCTGTGCGGCAAACAGGTGGGCAATTCGTCGCCGTGAGCGACGAGGAGATACTGGAAGCCATACGCATACTGGGAAAGGGTGCGGGGATCTTTGCTGAACCGGCGGGAGCAACCGGATTTGCCGGCCTACGCAAGATGCTTCAGCAAGGACAGATCAATCCCGAGGAAAGAATTGTGGTGCTGGTCACGGGCAACGGACTCAAGGATGTGCAGAGCGCTATCCAGGCTGTGGGCAAGCCCTATGTGATCGAGCCGACCATGGAAGCCCTGCACAAACTCATGTCCAGCTTAGCTTGAACCCGATTACTCCCTTTTCGCCATATCAAAAGACTGTTCTTCATATCTGCCAGCTGCGTTCCAGAACATCCAACCATAGGTCTTGGCATCGGCTGCTGCTTGCTTTTGCAAGCGCATCTCTTCTATGCCGTAGGTTACATTGTTCCACGAATAGTGCTGCAGCCAGGGACGCACGCGAGTCTTGGTGCGATTAGTCAACTCAATACAACTGCGATAGACTACTTCATAGGGATATAAGAGAGGTTCCTCGTAGCCCAGGCTGCCACTGGCAAAAGTCGCTGGATAGAGCATGGGCGAGATATAGTGCATGTAGGGAGCGATGTCAATGACCCGCTGCCCAATGCCCATGTCTTCTTCTGGTGAGACCCAGACGGTCAATCCAAAGAGATCTGCCGATAGCAGCACCGCATGCGGTTCAAGCTCGCTGCGTAACCGAGCACAGAACTCGCGCATGGTCTTGCAACGCGATTCCGGTGTGCTCTCTTGCGCATATCGGAGCGTACTCACGTCCCCATCCGATGGAAAGCGCAAATAGTCAAATTGTAGCTCGTCAAAGCCGAGTATAGCCACTTCCTTGGCGATGGCAATGTTGTAATCTTGCACCTCTGCCAGAAAGGGGTCGAGCCATGCTGAACCCTCGAAATCAACCCATAACTCGCCATCAGGTTTATGGACTGCCAGTTCTGGATAAGCAGCAGCCAGGGTTGAGTCTTTGAAAACTACTAGTCGGGCAATGGTGTAAATTCCCTTCTCCTTGCAAAGTGCCAGAAATTGCTTGATATCCATTACTTTGGGTTGATACGCTCCGCTTTGCTGCGCTTTGGGCAAAGCACTGGGATAGGCCAGCCAACCGCGGTCATTCTTCACATCCACGACAATTGCGTTCAGCTCCGTGCGTTCCACTAGTTCGATGAGCTCGCGTACCCTTTTCTCACTGGTCAAAAGACCCAAGGGCATATAGATCCCCTTGACCTCGAATCGCTGCAGATTGATGTCCATCTCCGTGACCGGGCCAATCGGCATCTCCAAACGATCATAGTCCACCGCTGCAACGACGAGTATAGACGAAGCAGGCAAATCTTGCAGAGCATAGTGTCCATCTGCGTCGGTGATTGTAGAAGTAACCACCTCGCCGGCTGAGATCACCGTCACTGCGACACCAGCTAGGGGATGACCGTCTGTACTATCTCTGATTGTGCCCTTGAGCGTGTTCGGTCGCAACCTGACGGAAATGTCATCGTCCCCATTGTAGGTATAATCCACTGCCTCATGCCCAGCAGCCTGGATAGAGAGATGCGCTCCATCGAGCAGACGCTTGATAATCACGATGCCATCTTCGTCCGTTACGAACTGGGCAGAACCACATAGCACGAGCGAATGAGAAATAGGTTGTCCGGAGTAAAGGTCCAATACCTCTACTTTGGTCTTTGTAGGCTGTAGGGCAAAATCTTGTGCTTTCTGTCCATTGAAAATCGTGGCGCAAGGCTCATAACCTGGCATGGATGCACTTAGTACTGTCCCTGTTTTGAGCCTTTGTAGGACATAGTACCCCTGTTCATCGGCAATACTAGAAAGAAGTCCCGCCGCTATCGCACTACCTGGTAAAGGAACCCCTGTCTCGGCATCACGCACTACCCCTGATAGAATGGTTGGCGTTAAGGATACAGTCAAATGAACAGTCTCGCCAGGGAATCTTTCTTTGGGCGCTTCTATCTGCACAGGTTGATAACCATCCGCATACACAGCAATGGTTCGCATGCCGTGTACCCAGCCCAAAGCGAAGCTGCCTCCTCTATCCGAATAGTGGGTACTCTCATCAGTTTGAATAACCGCACCAGAAATGCCCTCACCAGTTAGTGCATCGCTGACTACTCCACGAACCTGCCGAGGATGCAACATGAAAAGGAGCGCCATTACCAGGGATATAAATGATAGAATGAAAACTATGAATATGAATCGGCGCATTTGTACCAAAAGGATGATGAATTAGACTTCCAAGTCTGGACTGTGATAATGAAAAACTACTCGCTCCTCCCCAACGTTGACGATAAGAATTCTTAAAATTAGATAAGCATCTTTTACCCAAGTTACCAAAAGCGAAAACTATACAATTAGGTTAGCTTTCGTTTTAACCTACTACAGGTTGTATCCCTGCTTAAGATACAACTTGATAAGAGGCGCTAGTAGCGGCTGGTCTGGCGTTGCCAAAAAGAAGCCCACAGTTTACAATCGTACGCAGTGTAGTGGAGGGACTCCTTTCCGCGTCCTTCATAATTATAGACGTTTTCATAGAGCAATTATGTTCCTCATTTTGCTCTTCTTTCTTGTCGCCATTAGACAGGTATTCTGTGCAAACCCTGGCTCTCTGATTGTGTTTTACTTGATGAAAGCAAACGGCAGGGAGACACGATTATGAACGCAGATCAGGCATGGCAAGCAGTGCTCGGTGAGTTGCAATTGCAGTTAACCAAATCCACCTTTGATACCTGGGTCAAAAACACCCACGTGATTAGCTATGAAGATGGAATATTTGTGATTGGAGTGCACAACGCCTATGCCAAAGACTGGTTAGAGAACCGACTGCTCACCACCATCAAACGCACCCTAATAGGCATCGTCGGCCACACAGTAGATGTCAAGTTTATCGTCCATGCACGGCATGGCAGGAAAACCGCGCAGGAAAAGGCGCCTCTAAAGATTCAACCTGAAGAAGCCCCTATTTTCTCGGCTCACATTGCCAATACAACGCCAAAGACAAGGCATTCAGAACGATCACTTGAGTATACAGGACTGAATCCGAAGCTTACTTTCGATGCATTTGTCGTTGGCAATTCAAATAGATTGGCACACGCAGCCGCCAGAGCTGTGGCAGAAAACCCTGGAAAGAAGTATAACCCTCTTTTTATCTATGGGGGTGTTGGCTTAGGCAAGACCCATTTGTTACAAGCTATTGGCAATATGGCCCTGGCCACCACTCCCTTTGTATTATATATCTCCTCCGAGACTTTCACCAATGAGTTGATCAACGCTATCCGCGCACAGAGTACAGAAGAGTTCCGGGCTAAATATCGAAACCAGGTTGATATCCTGCTTATCGACGACATTCAATTCATCGCTGGTAAAGAGAGCACGCAGGAAGAATTTTTCCATACGTTCAACACGCTTTACCAGGCAGGAAAACAGATCGTGCTGTCCAGTGATCGTCCGCCACGGGCCATCAAGCCACTGGAAAAACGCCTTCAGTCTAGATTCGAACAGGGTCTTATCGCTGACATACAGCCTCCTGACCTAGAAACTCGCATTGCTATCCTGCGTGCAAAAGCTGAACTACAGTCTGTTCAAGTCCCACCTGAGGTGATTGATTACATTGCCGGAAAGTTTCCAAGCAACGTACGTGAACTCGAAGGAGCGCTCAATCGAGTGGTTGCACACGCTGTATTGACCAAGGTACCACCCACTGTAGAGATGGCAGCTGCAGCACTAAGGGGAATCCTGACACGGGCTGAGTCGCTCACGGCTGATCAAGTGCTGGAAGCGGTCTGTGAATATTACGGTCTAGATCTACATTTGTTAAAGAGCCGACAGCGCAGTCACTCCATTGCCCTTCCCCGTCAAGTAGCTATGTACCTACTGAAAGAAGAGCTCGGTTGTTCTTTTCCTCAGATCGGTGAAATGCTCGGCGGGCGAGATCACACAACTGTGCTCTATGGCTGTGAGAAAATTCAGATCGGCATAGAAGAGGATGACCAGTTGCGCCGAGAGGTGTTTGCTATTAGAGAGAAATTGTACAAAGAGCGTGTATCCACAACCCATTAGCCATAGCTTGTGGATAACTACCTGATTATTGTGGATAACTACATCGCTATTGGGGGTAACTATCCCCTTGGAATTCTTTTGCCCCATATTCTCTAGCGCGTTGCTCCCCTAACTGTAGGGTGCAATTTCTACATCCTCTCAAGTGCTAGCGTGGTATTCTGCAATTCATAACTTTGCGCCATACTGCACTTTGTTCTGCATTTATCCACAGCTTGTGTGCACAACTCGTTTTCTGCTCTGTTGATGTCCGCCTACCCCTGGTAGTACTCGCTCCGCATAAACACTAAGAATGGTATTCGACCGAGAACTGTGAAGAAATAGAAACCTTTCTCCACTTGTTAACATCCTCTACTGTTACTATTAAGGTACATTAATCAGTTATTGATATCGAACGAATATGGAATTTGCTAAACTTGATTTTCGGTTGCATACCACGAAAAGTTGACGTGATTCTGAACATATGATAATATCTACATCGTGTATCGTTGAGTTGATGCGATACTAAGATCTTCTCCGTGGAAATTATCTAGTTGCCACGGCCCATTGCGGCGCGATAGGAGCGGCCAATGGCCGATATTTTCATCAGGCACATGGAAAAAACTGCCCAAGTTGCATTGGAGATCGCACAGGGCTGGGAGGCAGGCGAATATGCCATTTGGTACCATGAACGAGCTAGCATCCCTAGTATCTCCTATGTGGTGCAAACAGGACGAGCTCTCGAACAACTTGCTAGTGTTGTGCTCATTGTCTCCGTACACTCGCTTAGCTCCGACCAGGCAAGGCACGAAATAATGCGTGCGCGTGAATCTGGCAAGCTCTTTATCCCCATGTTTAGCCAGGTAATTCACAGTCAGTTCCAAACTCGGCAGCCATTATGGCATCAAATAGTGAGCAGTGCCTCCTCAATCGCGTTCTTGACGCAATCGTTTTTCTTATATTCAGCACTTTGAGTGCCAAAGTGTTGAGGTAAAAGAGAAGCGAAAGGTCGAGAGTGCAGGGTGGACACGGAAAATCAGATGTATTGAATGCAGGAAGGATGGCACACAATCTTGCGAAAGATTCTGCACAAATGGTATGAACATCAGTGGTTTGTGGCGCTCGGACTATGGCTGGTGACATTGTGTCTGGGGTACGTTGGATTCATCAAGCATTTTGCAGACCTCGGTCAGGTACGTTCATCTCTTGATCTCCTCTACCTTACTTTGCAGCTTTTTCCTCTGCAATCTGGCGCAGTCTCTCCACCGATCAGTTGGGAGTTGCAAGTAGCGCGGCTGCTGGCACCGGCAATTGCTGCTTATACTGTCTGGCAGGCTTTGGCGAGTTTATTTTATCAGCAACTACAGTCGTTGCGCCTGCGTTTTATGCACGATCATGTGGTGATTTGCGGGTTGGGACGCATGGGTTTGCTCCTGACCCGAGGATTTCTGCAGCAAGGAGAACATGTAGTAGTAATCGAGCAGGACGAGGGCAACGACTTCATCGCACTATGCCGGGAAGAAGACGCAATCGTGGTCCTAGGGAACGCCAGGGAGCGCGAGTTACTACGGTGGGCAGGAGTGCCTAAAGCGAAGTATGTGCTCTCTGTCTGTGGAGATGACAGCACAAATGCCGAAGTTGCTGTTCGCGTGCAAGAGCTGGCTACACAGCGACAAGGACGTCCAGTAGAGTGCTTTGTTCATATCGTGGATCCGCGACTGTACCACTTGCTCCGCGAGCAAGAAATCGCACCATTTCCTTCGTATCGGCTGGAGTTATTCAATATCTTCGACCGCGGAGCACGCCTTCTTTTGCAGGAACACCCACCCTTCACTAATATGGACGGCTTATTGATGCATCAGCCCCATGTGCTGGTCGTTGGGCTGGGGCGTATGGGGGAGAGCCTAGTGGTTCATATGGCCAGAGATTGGTGGAGCAAATATGCACCAAGCAATGGCCCTTTGCGGATGAGTATCGTGGATTGGGAAGCAAAGCGTAAAGCGGAGTTGCTATACCTACGTTATCCGAAATTGAGGAATGCCTGCGAGTTAGTTGCTCTGCAAATGGATATCCGCTGGCCTGAGTTCGAGCAAGCCCCATTTTTGTTCGATTCTGAGGGGCGCTGCGATGTAACGGCAATATATGTGTGCTTGGATAATGATTCTCTGGGCCTGAGAGCGGGGTTGGCGCTGCTGCAGTGCATCAGAGGGCGACGAATTCCCATTGTGGTGCGCATGGCACATGAGAGTGGGTTGGCAATGCTTCTGCGCGGTTCCCAAGGGGATGACTGCGACAAACTGCATGCGTTTGGGTTGTTGGATCGGACCTGCAGCCCAGAGCTGATCCTCGGAGGTACGCATGAAATACTGGCTCGCGCCATTCACGAGAGCTATGTGCGGCATCAGCAAGAATTAGGTGAGATTCCTGAAACTAACCCTTCCTTGGTCCCTTGGGAGGAATTGCCAGAGGAGCTCAGGGAATCGAACCGGTGCCAGGCGGAGCACATTATGGTGAAGTTAAAGGCGGTCGGTTATGGTATAGCACCATTAACCGATTGGGATGCGGAACGGTTCCAGTTTACAGCGGAAGAAGTGGAGCGGATGGCACAGATGGAGCATCAGCGCTTTGTCGAAGAGCGGCTACGTGCGGGCTGGACCTATGCTCTAGGTCCCAAAAACATGAAGCGAAAGACCAGCCCAATCCTGGTTCCCTGGGAGGAGCTGCCTGAATACGAGAAAGAAAAGGATCGGAATATGGTTTGCGAGTTGCCGCGCGTCCTCGCACGGGCTGGGCTACAAGTGTACCGTCTGAACTAGAGGCCCGATGGAAGGCTTTTTACTGAAAAGGAATTGTCCAGGTCTGAAACAACACACGCTGCTCAGGAATACCGATGCTGGGCATTCATCAGTTACAGCAGCAAGGACCAAAGGTGGGCCAGGTGGTTGCACCGCGCCATTGAGACCTATGGTATACCAGCGCAGTTGGTCGGTCACGAAACGCCGGCGAGGGAGCCTGCTCCAAAGCGTTTCCACCCCGTTTTCCTCGACCGCGCGGAACTCGCGGCGACTGCCGACCTGGGGCGCGAAATCGGGAACGCCTTGCGCGCCTCGCGCTATCTGATCATTGTTTGCTCGCCGCATGCGGCACAGTCTAAGTGGGTGAATCGCGAGATCGAGGTATTTGGCGAGTTAGGACGCAGCGACCGCGTCCTGGCGTTGGTCGTGGATGGCGAACCTCACAGTGGCAATGCACAGGAGTGCTTTCCAGCGGCACTGAAGCAGATCGAGCCCATCGCAGCCGATGCCCGTCCATAAGGCGATGGTAAAAGCAATGCCAAGCTCAAGTTGCTGGCGGGGATGCTGGGGGTGAGTTTTGATGTACTGAAGCAGCGCGATGCGCAGCGCCAGATTCGTCGCCTGCAGATGACAGTGGCGGTGGCTTTGGTTCTGGTACTGGTGTTTGCCGGACTGGCGTGGTATGCCAACGAGCAGCGGAAGAAGGCGGTCGCGTCTAGAGGCGGAGTCGGTGCTGGAGTTCCTGTTGTATGACCTACGGGAACTACTGGAGCCGACGGGGCGGCTGGACATCCTAGTAGAATATCGAGCCAGCCTAGTGATTATGGAACGTCTGACGGCAGAGGATCCGAGCAACGCTCTTTGGCAGCGTGAACTCGCAGTCAGCCACAGCAAGGTAGGTGGGACGTTGCAAGTGCAAGGGGACCTGGTGGGTGCGCTGACGGAGTATCGCGCCAGTTTGACAATTTTGGGGCGTTTGGCGACGGCTGACCCTTCCAATGACCTGTGGCAAGAGGACCTGGCGGTCAGCCACCAGGACATAGGACGCGTGTTGCAGACGCAGGGGGACTTGGCAGGTGCGCTGACTGAGTACCGTGCCAGCCTCACCATAACCGAACGGCTGGCTGCAGCCGATCCCTCCAACGCCGAATGGCAGCGTGACCTGTGGGTAGCTTGTTGCTGGATCGCGGATGTCCTGGAACATTCTGGTGACCCCGCAGCCCTTGAGTGGTGGCGACGAGCGTATGAAATCCTTTCCGGCATGAAGCGAGCCGGTATCTACATTTCCCCTGCCGATGAGGAATACTACCAGCAATTGCACCAGAAGCTGGAACAGTGAAGTGGCTGCGCAAGGTTGCTAAGCCCTCCTTATTGGAGAGGACATTAAGAACAAAGCCTGGGAGGCAACCAAATGTCAGACGTCTTTATCTCTTATTCACGAAAAGATATTGCTTTTGCGCGTGTGCTCTACGAAGCCTTGAAAGCCAGGGGTCTTGACATATGGGTTGATTGGGAGGACATTCCCCCCAGTGCAGATTGGCTGGTAGAGGTGTATCGGGCCATTGAAGGGGCTGATATACTGGTATTCATTGTCAGCCAGACGTCGGTCCATTCGGAGGTCTGCCGCAGAGAGATCGAGCACGGCCTCAGGAACCACAAACGATTGGTACCCGTGCTGTTGCATGATATAGACCCCAAAATTCTGCCACCTGAAATAGCTTCGCTCAATTGGATATTTTTCCGCGAACAGGACGATTTCCAGAAGGCTTTCGACAAGCTAGTGCGAGCGATTCAAGCGGATTTCGACTGGGTGCGCGCGCATACGCGGCTCCTCGTGCGCGCTAAAGAGTGGGACAGTAAAGGGCAGGACAATAGCTTTGCGCTGCGCGGCAGAGATCTCCAGGAGGCAGAGGAATGGTTGAGCCAAGGCGCGACAAAAGCACCCACGCCAACTCCGCTGCATGTGGAGTACATCCTTGCCAGCCGCAAGACAGCAACAAAGCGGCAGAGGGCCACGCTTGCTGCGGTGTCATTGGGCTTGGTAGTGTCAACCGTTCTGGCACTGGTTGCCTGGAGCCAGCGCAACGAGGCACTGGAGGCGAAGGCTATTGCTGTTGAGGAAGCCAGAGTACGCGCTACGGCGCAAGCTGAGGCAATCCAGCAGAAGGATAATGCAGAACAACAGCGTCGCATCGCTTTATCTCGCCAGTTGGCAGCGCAGGCGCGAACTTACCTTTCTGACCAGCTTGACCTAGCGCTGCTGTTGGCTGTTGAGGCCAGCCGCATTACCGATACGGTAGAAGCTAGAGCCAGCTTGCTTGATGCATTAGAGCACAGCCCGGGGCTTATTGCTTTTCTGCATGGCCACACCTCTTACGTGTTCAGCGTGGCCTTTAGTCCGCAAGGAAATATGCTGGCCTCAGGCAGTGCGGATGGCAGCGTTATGCTCTGGGACATAGCGCATCCTGAATCCAGCGGACGATGCCTCACTGGGCACACTGACGCAGTTAACAGCGTGGCCTTCAGTCCGGATGGACAAATGCTGGCGTCAGGCAGTTCCGACGGTTCCATTATCCTGTGGAATGTAGGGACTGGCTTGCCTCTCCTTGCTCCCCTTCAGGGACATAAACACCATGTGCTCAGTGTCGCCTTCAGTCCAGATGGGAAGACGTTGGCGTCTGGCAGCGATGACCAGACTGTGATTCTATGGGACGTAGCAACGGGAGAAGCGCTTGGTCAGCCGCTTGGGCCTCACTGGGGAATGGTGCAGGAAATCGCTTTCAGCCCGGATGGACGCATATTGGCAGCAGGCGCCTATCGCACCATTGTTCTTTGGGACGTTGCCTCCTGCAAGCTACTGATGCCACGCCTGGAGGGGCACAGCCATTATGTGACTTGCATAGCCTTCAGTCCAGACGGGCAGACGCTGTTGTCAGGTGGGGATGCTGATGACGCCATCATGATATGGGATGTCTCATCTGGGGATGCAATAAGTGAGATCCCTCTCATTGGTTACACCGATGGGGTGTTCAGCCTAGCTTTCAATGCCAGCGGAGAAACGTTGGCCTCAGGTAGCGGACATGGCACGGTAACATTGTGGGATGCGCATACGCATCAGGCGTTGGGTGCGCTGGTCACTGGGCATGCCGAAGGAGTGCCGACTATAGCTTTCAGTTCTGATGGAGCAACACTGGCCGCAGGCAGCGGGAACTTGATTATGTTATGGGACACGAAGCAGATTTTGTCCCAACCACTTGCCCGGCTTGTCATCAGGCAGGCTGGTTATACCGGGGGCCTCGCTTTTAGCCCTGATGGCAAAGCATTTGCCTCAGGGGGGAAGGATTATGCCATCATCTTGTGGAATCCTGTGACAGGCCAAGCCGTTGGCCAGCCTTTGAAGGGACACAAGTCCTTCGTAACCAGCCTTGCCTTCAGTCCAGATGGCCAGATGTTGGCATCTGGAAGCGAGGACAACACTGTCATGCTTTGGGATATTGCGATCCAGCAACCCATTGGCGAACCTTTGACAGGCCATACACGATCGGTCATGGGCGTTTCCTTCAGCCCGGATGGGCAGATGTTAGCCTCCTGCAGCGCGGACAAAACCATCATCCTTTGGGATATCGCTACGCACCAAGCGCTAGGTAAGCCATTAACCGGTCACACTGCAGAGGTACAAGGCGTGGCATTCAGCTCAGATGGGAAGATGCTGGCCTCCGGTGGCATGGACAGAACGATCATCCTTTGGGATGTTGCCACACGGATGCCACTTGGCCAACCATTGCGCGGGCATAGTTTTTGGGTCAACAACGTTGCTTTCAGCCCGGATGGCTATATTTTAGCATCAGGCGGAGGAGATTCTACTGTCATTTTGTGGAATACCACGACCGGTCAACCTATTTTCTCGCCTCTCAAGGGCCATAGCGTAGGGGTGCATAGTGTGGCCTTCAGTCCAGATGGTCAAGTATTGGCATCGGGCAGCGGCCAGGTAGCCCCGCCCACGGAGGACAACTCTATTATCCTATGGGATGTGAAAAGCGGCCACGTCATAGGTAGGCCGCTTATTGGCCACAGGTCTGCTGTAGACAGTGTAGTTTTCAGCCCGGATGGCCGCACCTTGGTGTCTGGCAGCCTAGATGGCACCATCGTACTCTGGGATGTGAGTCTGGATTCATGGCAAGCCCGTGCCTGTCGCGTTGCCAATCGCAACCTCACCCTAAAGGAATGGCAGCAATTCCTGGGGGACGAACCATGTCGGCCGGCATGCCCAAATCTAGCGGACCTTTGCAGGCCGTCCGCTCCGACTCCATAGCCGGGTTATGCGGTAAGGCGCTCTAAAGGAGGGAAGTTATTATGCGTAGAGAAGAATCATCGTATGCTCTTGGGCATATCGTTGAAGAGCTTACCCAGGGCAAGCCCTATGTTTTCGTGGTGATGCCCTACAAGTCCAGGTGGGATTTTTTCGTGCATATCCGCGAGGTGGTGCATCAGGCGGTGGGCCTTACGGCGATTCGCGCCGACGATGTGCATGGCGCAGGCCATGATTTGCTGGCCAAGATTCATTTGCTGATTGAAAGGGCAGAACTGGTAATTGCCGAAATTAGCACCCCTAGCGCTAATGTGTTTTATGAAGTAGGCTATGCAGTGGGTATGCAGAAACCGTTGTTGCTGCTCGTCGAGGAAGGGGTCGAGGTGCCCACCGATCTGAAGGAAGGGAAGTCATCTCCTATGGTGGCAGCCGGGAAGCAATGGAGATCTTTGACAAGCGCTTAGCAGATCATCTGCGTTCGCGGGTGAACTCGCAGATTGCCCTGCTGCGGGACATGTTGGAAGCGGACATACCCACGCCAGCCTACATTGTCGCAAGCCCTAGATACCCTGGCAAAGATAGCCGCATTCGCGCTCAAGCCTATGACCAACGAACATTTGGTGACAACTTGGGAGTTCTGGGTCTCATCTCTGCTTTTGGGTGCATTATGGGCGAGGGCAGAGGTGTGGAGCTGGTATCAGGGCAGTATAGCCCTCCAGACTTGCTAAGCCGACCCTTGAATCTCTATCTCATTGGCTCTCCGAAGAGCAACCCACCCGTTCGAGAGATGCTGCAACGCCTACAAAAGGGTCGCGAACCCAATTGGACCCTCGGAGCAACTCCCGGCGAGAAGGAGGAGGGGGACTATCTGACTGCTCTCTATCGAACAAGGAATGGCCAAACGGAGATAGTTGAAGGTAGGACGGAGTATCTGGGTACGGAAGGAGCACTTATCCACGTTATGGATCACGGGATTATCGTCCGCGGGCCGCATCCCGACTATCCGGGACGTCTCGCCATGGTCCTGGCCGGGCCGCATAGCCTGGGCACCGGTGCAGCGTGCCTGGCGGCTACCCGCTCCCCACTTATCCAGCAGATCAAAGCTGCTTTACCTGCTGGCGTGGACATTGCGGACAAGCGGCATACCCTGTGGGTGCTCGTTCGTGGAGAGATCTGCCGACGGGACACTTTGCTGGATATGGAAGGTGTAAGTGTGCTCGGGGCAGGGGTGTATGAGTGATCTGATGGGTAATCAATTCAGGGAGAACCATGTGGGCAAATCCTATAGCGTTGCAAGAGCATTCGCAAGATAAATGGAGGAATCGTGAGCAAAACAAAAGGTAAGCCAGGAGAGGTTATCGTTACGGGAGATGTAACGATGGATTGGAATCTGGCGCGCTTTCGCATTGCCAGGAATGATACAACTTTGCACGCATGGTGGGCTGGCGACCGCACCAAGGCCTGCTGGCATCGCGGTGGCGCGGCGATGCTTGCTGACCTTATTAGTGTGATTGCAGAGCCATTGGGTTATATCGTCCACCAGATGGATGCCCCACGGGATCCTGTGCATCCCGGCGATGAACGCTTCCATCACTCCTATGCCCTATGGGATCAGTTCAAGGGCGGAAAAGGCCATGATATGGCCTGGCGTGTAAAAGATCCTTTGGGGCTGGATCCCAGCCCTATGGCAGCGCCAGCATTATGGCAGAAAGTGCGCGATGACCGGGCTGATCCCATTTTGGTTGTGCTCGACGATGCTGACCTGGGTTTTCGTCATTGGCCTGAACTATGGCCGCGTGCTTTGTCCCACGAAAACTTCCGGGGGTGGGTTTTGGTCAAGATGGCTCGTCCTGTGGCACGCGGCCCACTGTGGGAGCACGTGCACGATACCTTCGCTCAGCGTTTGATTATGGTGATGACCATTGATGATCTGCGCCTGACGCAAGTGCAGATTAGCCGCGAATTGTCCTGGGAACGCACAGCTCAGGATCTATTCTGGGAGCTGACTAATAACCCACATGTTAGTAGCCTGTCGGATTGTGCTTACGTGGTCATTTCCCTCGACACGGCAGGAGCGTTGCTGCTCTCACATCTGGAAAGTGGCGAAGTCGAATGCACGCTGTTCTTTGACCCCAGGTTTACCGAAGGCGGTTGGAACGTTCAGTATCCCGGGCGAGTCATTGGTTATACCACCTGCCTAACTGCGGGTATCGCCTGGCAGATTCTGCACAATCCGGCTGAGCCCAATCTGGCACAAGCCATCCAAAACGGCGTGGCGGGGATGCGACTTTTACACCAAGTCGGCTATCTCGGCCCAAATACTGCTGAGGATCCATGCAGGCTGGCATTCCCTATAGACATAGTGGCGAACAAGCTCACGGATGAAGAGGGGAAACCACCCCTAGCGTCTATCAGGGTCCCAAACCCCATCTCCTTCCTGGTGGAAAAGCATGGATATGGCGTTAAGTCGTTATCACCATTCTGGACCATTTTACAGGATCGTTACCCGGAAAACCTGGACGAGGTGGCGCGTAAAGTAGTAGAAGAGGGTGTCGAATCTGCTTTGCAAGGAGTGCCAATAGGGCAGTTTGGCAAACTACTGACGCTAGATCGGCGTGAGATCGAGAGTTATCGCAGCATTCGCGCCGTTCTCGCAGAATATTGCAGTCGTACACAGAAACGCCCCATATCCATTGCTGTTTTTGGCCCGCCTGGCTCAGGCAAATCGTTTGGCGTGGAACAGGTGGCCAAGTCCATCCGGCCAGATGACCCGGAAGCCATCGAGATACGCACTTTTAACCTATCCCAGTTCCGGACGCCCGCGGATCTGATAAGTGCTTTGCACCAGGTCAGGGACTTGGTACTTTCAGGCAAGATGCCGTTGGTATTCTGGGACGAGTTCGACAGTCAGTTAGACGGGCAGGTGCTTGGCTGGCTGCGTTATTTCCTCTCGCCAATGCAGGATGGCTCTTTCCAGGAGGGGCAGGTCACCCACCCCATTGGCCAGGCTATCTTTGTTTTCGCCGGAGGCACATCTGCCAGTATGGAAGACTTTGCCCGAATTGCGATAAATGCGAGGGATGCTAAGGGCCCAGACTTCTTGAGCCGCTTGAAAGGGTACGTGAACATCATGGGGCCTAACCCGCTGGACCTCAAATACCCCGCTGGTGATCCATACTTCCTGATCCGCCGGGCGATTATCCTGCGTAACCTTTTTGAACGGAACGCCGGTTATCTGTTTACAGAACCGGATGGCAAGGGGAGATTAAACATAGATCCTGGCGTTCTACGCGCTTTTCTGCACGTCAGCAGCTACAAACACGGTGTGCGTTCCATGGAATCCATTATCGCCATGAGCATGTTGGCGGGCAGAAGCCGTTTCGAGCGCTCCTGCCTACCTTCCGAGGCGCAGCTCAACCTACATGTGAACGGATTGGAATTTCTGGCGCTTGTGCAGCAGCCTGAACTGACAGGTGAACTACTGGAGAAACTGGCTGCAGCGGTCCATGAGGTCTATACGCAAAGCCTAAAAGGCAAGCCAGATGTGCCTGATGCAGCGTCCATACCGTATGAACAGTTGTCTGTGCAACTCAAGCAGCAGAACCGTGACAATGTGCTGGACATTATGCGCAAGCTGGCTTTCATCGGTTGTGTTATGATCCCAGTACGCGGTAGCATAGCGACGTTTGCCTTCTCGGAGGCAGACCTGGAGAGATTGGCGGAGATAGAGCATGAGCGCTGGCTGCGCGCCAAGATCGTCACAGGTTGGCGCTATGGCACTAAGCGCGATGATGTAGAGAAAACTAATCCTGCCATGCTCCCTTGGCACCGCCTCTCCCCTGCAGAGCGTGCACAGCTTGAGCCCGACGTGGCAGCAGCGATTGGCGAAGAACCCCTCTCTGAGGAAGAAAAGGAGAAGGACCGCGCTCTGGTGCGTGCCATCCCACAGATTGCGGTCAGGGCAGGCTATGCTATTGTCAAGCTACAGGGTGAGGGGGCTAGATGGTAACTACCGGGCCGGGCTGCCGGTTGAGCTATACGCTGTCGTTCAAGATAGTGGCGCCGAAGGGAAGGGAAGGAGAGAATGGGAACCAAGATGCCGGAGACGAAAGATCGCGAGTCTGTTGCATGAGCCTAGTTGCCCTGGGCGATGTTGCTTGTGTTGCTAGCACTATTTATCGGGATGCAACTCATGTGGTCAGCGGTCTCTTGTGCTCATGCACCTTAGCCAGCAGCAAAGTCCCCAGCATATAGCACAGGCAGGCGCTCAAAAACAATGCCGTGTACCCCAGAAAGTCGCGAATGGGGCCACCGATGCCGGCGAGTACCCCTGCTCCGGCTGTGGCCAGGTTGGAGATGCCTAGGTAGCGTCCCCCTTCTTCTTTTGGAATAAGGTCTGTAGCTAATGCCCAGTTTGCGCTGAGAAAGATGCCTGCAGACAGGCCAATGAGGCTACCGAAGATAAGGATGTCCATGAGCGGGAAGCCTCCAAGTGTCAGCAGTGTACGACCGTTGGCAAAGACCATGAGAAACGCACCCATTGCCCCCAGGATGCTGGAAATGAGCACGAGCAGCTTTTTCCCCACGCGATCAGAAAGTACGCCCGTGGGCAGGGCAGTGAAAGCGATGGCGACGGCAATGATGGCCAACAGGCTGCCGCTCAGATTGTTGGCCTGCGCCAGGCGCTCCGCATAGGGCACACCAGGCCCGATCACCACATCGGCGACAAAATATAGGACATAATTGCGCACCAGGTTCATGCCCATGAGGACAAACAGGCGCGATAGGAGCAGCCAAAAGTAGTCTGGATATCTGCGTGGATCCACTTTAAAGGTATCTAACACGGTCTCGCGTAAGGATTGCTTGGGCGTGTCCCTCAGTGGTTCTTCATGAACCCCGATGATGGTGATGAGCATCGTTATGGTGAGCACGGCCATGATCACGGCAATCGCCAACAGGGTCTGACCCCGGCCCATCAATGCTGCTGTTGCCAAGGAGGTAACGATGATGCCCACAATCTCTGCGAATTGCTTCACGCCTGAAGCTGTACCACGGCGTTCTTCGGGAACCAGATCCGGGATGAGACCTTGGTACGGGCCGTGAGCTACGTTGGATGAAACTTGGAGCAGCATGTAGCTGAGGAACAAGAACCAATATTGTTTGGAGAGAGCGATACCCAACAGGAAGATCAAGTCAAAGAGCGTTCCAACCAGGAGGTAGGGTCGTCGCCGTCCAAAGCGCGAAGTGCTCCGATCGCTGATGTATCCGGCTACAGGTTGTACGATAATGGCAATGACCAGTCCAGCCGCGCTGAGCAACCCTAACGCAGAGCCTTTGATTTCATCGGCTACCATCGGCGGTGAAATCAAATTGGGTAAGATGATGGGCCCCATGCTGTTCCATAGGTACGAGAGGGCAAACCAATAGGCACTCAGATTGAAGTAGTCTAGGAAACGGATCTTTTTCATTGTGGGGAGTCCTCCTTTAACTGATTTACGTGTTCCGTGCACGCAGTAGGTAGTGAGCCAAGCCATTTGTCGAAGAAGTCAAGCACTTTGGTTATGTACTCATCGGGATAAAGTTGGTCTACGCAGCGATGGTCCGCTTCTGGCGCGATCCATAGTTCTTTAGGCTGGCGAGCTGCTTTGTACAGACGCTGAGCGTCACTCACAGGGATACTGCGATCCCGCTCGCCATGGATGATGAGCAATGGCCTTGGGGCAAGGCGACCCACCCAACGAATTGGGTCGCTTTCGGGCAACGAACAGCCCAATTGCTGCCCGGCTGTCCAAATAATTAAATTAGACATAACAAAAGCAATCGAGCGGGGTATCCCTCGGTTTTGTAGGTACGCGTTGAGGATAGTTTTCAATTCGGCGAATCCACTGTCGGCGACCACGACGCGCACTGCCTCGCTCAGCGGTGCGGTAGCCATGGCCACCGCTGCACCCATGGAAAAGCCCATCAATCCAACCCGGTTTATGCCGCGCTGTTGCAGATACACGATGGCGCCCAACAAGTCCTGGCGCTCGTAATAGACTAACGAGCTTTTGTCGCCATCGCTTTCGCCATGAGCGCGGAAATCGAAGAGCAAAGTGTTATATCCATGTGTGCGAAAATGGGGTACATATTGCAGATCTGGCGCCTTGCTGCCAGCGTAGCCGTGGCAGAAGATCACGGTACCACGAGGGTTTTGAGCTGGGATAAACCACCCATGGAGGGTGATTCCATCCAAACTAGGAAACGAGATGCTTTCGTAAGGCAATCCGAAATCAGATGGCGTTCCTCCAATAGTGGTACGTTTTGGATGTGTCAGATGGAGCGCGCCATATAGCACTATCCACGCGAGTGCCAAGGTGGGGAGAACACCCATTGTCAGTAAAGCAATGCAGGCTGCAGACATAGGTATATTATATAATACCTACAGGAATTTTTCGCAACTTTGGTGTAAAAAGTGAATTGTGGTAATATTGGAAAAATCATTTGATTGCATCTGGAAGGGATACGATTGTGCGCTATCTCATTCTATCCGACATTCACAGCAATTTGGCTGCTTTTGAGGCAGTTTTGGCTGATGCGGGTCAGTTTGACAAAGTATGGTGTTTGGGTGATGTGATTGGCTATGGGCCGCAGCCCAACGAGTGCATTGAGCGGCTGAGGGAGTTACCTCACATTTGTGTAGCTGGCAACCATGACTGGGCATCGATCAATAGGCTCGATATCTCCTCCTTCAATCCCGATGCGCGCCAGGCATGCCTTTGGACGGGAGAACAGCTCACGCCGAGCAATCGGGAATTCATTGAGAGCTTGCCAGAGAGGCTGGTTGAGGATGACTTTACCATTGTCCATGGCAGCCCGCGCCATCCCATTTGGGAATACATCTCGCACCAATTTGTGGCAGCAGCGAATTTTGCTCACTTTGACACCACGTACTGCCTGTTTGGACACACGCATGTGCCTGTTGTCTATGCTTTCACTGGCTCGCCGCGAAACTGCGATGCGTTTCTTCTGATGCCGGGTGAGCCTACACCCCTTGGGGAGGAGCGTTTGTTGATCAACCCGGGTGGAGTAGGGCAGCCCCGGGATGGCGATCCGCGCGCCAGTTATATGATCTTCGATAAGGAAGCGAAGACCATTGAATTAAGGAAGGTAGACTATCCTATCGAAGAAACACAACGTTTGATGGCTGCCCTGCGTTTGCCACCGCGCTTGGCCACCCGCCTGTCATTTGGCTGGTGACTAATGGTATGGAACTTTGCCTTCATCGTCTACGTCTTGAGGGTGTCGGCACATTGCAATGCCAGACAGGAGGATAGGGTTATGAAGATTAGTAAGGTATTATGTGGGGTTTGTATCTCATCTTTAGCGCTGCTTATTACAGCTTGTGCTCCTAGAAGCAGCCCAATTGTCCCTACTTCTGCACCGGCTCTCTATTCCACCAGTGCAGAAGGCGGAAAAGGTGCAGGTGCGGTACCCAGCTCAGTGGGGGTCAGCGAAGAGCGGATGATCGTGCGCACAGCAGAGTTATCCCTGGTAGTCAAAGACACAGAGGAAAGCGTAGCCCAGATCAAGAGCATTGTCAGTACGCTGGGCGGCTATGTTGTGGATGTGAGACTGTGGCGCGATCAGGATCAACTGCGTGGTTCCATCACTGTACGTGTTCCCGCTGAGACGTTAGATGAAGCCTTGGGACGCTTCAAGGCTCTTGCTGTAAAGGTGGAGCGCGAGAGTGGTAGCAGCCGGGATGTGACCGAGGAATACACTGACCTGAGTGCCCAACTACGCAACCTGGAGGCAACGGAGCAGGAACTGCTCGAACTACTGCGCACAGTTCGCGAGAAGACGGGCAAGGCAGAGGATATTCTGGCAGTATATCGCGAGTTGACACAGATACGGGGTCAGATTGAGCAACTTAAGGGACGTATGCAGTATCTGGAAAGAACTTCTGCTATGTCGGCAGTAACTATCGAATTGATCCCTGATGTGCTGGCCAGACCTATTGCTGGCACTGGTTGGCGGCCTTCTGAAACGGTGGTCGGAGCGCTACGTACTCTGGTGCAGACGCTACGCTTCCTGGTAGATGCCGCCATTTGGGTGGTTTTGTACATTTTGCCTGTGGCAATCCTGGTATCGCTGCCCTTCGTTGCGCTCTGGTCGTTCTGGCGACGGAAAAAGGGAAAAGTCCCTGCAGGGAGCAGCAAGGATTCAATACCCTAAGTAAATCGCTCTAGCAAGAACTTTTTGGCCCGATCCAGACTGCGCAATGTGGTTGTTTTAATTTCAATCCCTAATTCCTCAGCCACTGGTTGGAGCAGTTGGCTAAGCAGCAGCGAACGCACTTTGATCCGTCTTGGTACAACCATAGCCTGGGCAAGTTGATAGACCAGTGTGAATGGGATCACCCCCACATCGCTTCCAGCCCTCGTTCTGGAATGAGCAATTCGCTGCCTAAGATCATGCCGCTGTTGCTGTCAACTAACAATAGCATGTAAGGGAAGAAAGGGCGTTCCCCTTTCTCTCCTATGGGAGTTGGCATCATGAGGAGATCCACCTCGAGCAAGAGTTGGCTCTGCGATAGTTGCTTCAGTTTTCCCAGCAGGTCAAGGTCCATAATGAGTGAAATAGGTGTGGGCTTAGGCGGCAGTACCGCCAGTACCTGTCCTTCCCACATCAGTTCGCCATGTTCCTCCCGTGGTACGCGCACCAATTAGCTTTCCTCATCTTCGGTATCCAATAAGACTGTATAGCCCTTCTGGGCCAAGGTAGACGGCGATAGCCAGGTGCTTTCCCAATGCTCCCATCACGCTAGCAAAAACCCAACTTCCCCGTTTCTGGGTCCTGCACGCCAAAGATATCCGTCTCCTCCATCCACTGCCAAGGTGCGATTTCCTTCACATGTCCCGCTGCTTGAATAGAGCTTGCTCCACTCAGCGAGCGTAGGTTCTGGTTCAGTCATTTTGTCCCCCTATCGTTTCTGTGATCTAGGCCTTTTGATCTATCGTTCCTCCCTGGCATATGGCTGCATCAGCGCTGCAGGGGCACCAACGCGCCGGCGCATCACTTCACCCGTGCTGAGCATCAGCACCAGGATGGTGAAAATAAAGGGCAGCATATTCAGCAGATTGGGCGAGATGCCCAGAGGCTGCAAGCGATACTGCAGGACGCGCACGCCACCGAAGAGGTAAGCTCCCAACATGGCGCGTGCTGGGTCCCACATGGCAAAGATGGTCAAAGCGATTACGATCCAGCCAGCCCCAGCGGTCATGCCCTCGATCCAGGCAGTGGTGTAGACTACGGAGAGGTAAGCCCCGCCAAGCCCCGCCATCAGGCCGCCAAAGAACACTGCCAGGTAGCGCACCAGGAAAACATTAACGCCTAAAGCATCAGCGGTAGCTGGGCTTTCGCCTACCGAGCGCAGGGTAATGCCCCAACGAGTTTTGTACATGGTAAACCACAGAACAAATGCCAGGATGATCGCCAGGTACACCATGGGATCATAGCGAAAGAACAGCGGGCCAATGATAGGCAGATCACTCAAGCCCGACATAGATAATGGAGACAAGCGCACACGCGGTGGCATGCCGATGAACCGTTTGCCAACCAGCCCACTCAGGCCCTGTCCTAACATGGTCAAAGCCAGGCCAGAGACGACCTGGTTGACGCGCAGAGTGATGCTGGCAAAGGCATGCACCAATGCCAGTAGGCTTCCGGCTAGCGCTGCTGCAGCCAGACCAAACCAGATATTGCCAGTAGTGTGCGTCACACCAAAGGCGGTCACTGCTCCTACAATCATCATTCCTTCCACGCCTAGGTTCAGCACCCCAGAGCGTTCGGCAGTGACCTCACCAAGGGTGCCATAGAGGAGTGGTGTTCCAGCAGGGATTGCAGCTTTCAGTACCAGTAGGATGAAGTCAATCACCTTTGTCGCCTCCAGTCCAGGCGGATCCTATAGCGTGTGAAGAGATCACTCCCCAGCACAAAGAGCAGAATCACGCCGTTGAAGATATAGATAGTTGCTACTGGCAGTCCCATTGCCACCTGGATGGCATCGCCACCTACCAGCAGCCCACCGAGCAGAAAAGAGGTCACGACAACTGCCAATGGATTGAGGCGGGCCAGCCAGGTAACAATGATAGCAGTGAAGCCATAGCCGGGGGAAATGCCCTGTGGGTACCGCAGCCGATAGTGGATACCCGCAACCTCGCCTACGCCAGCCAATCCGGCCAATCCTCCACTGAGTAGCATGACCAGGAGGACAGTAGTGAGATAATTCATGCCAGCATAGCGTGCTGCATCGGGGTTCTCGCCAGTAACGCGGATCTCAAATCCCCACTTAGTGCGCTGGATAAGTACGTATATCAGCCCGGCTAAAATTAGTGCCAAGATAAGGGTTGGGTAATGGATGCGTGTAGTAAACAAACGCGGAAGTTGAGCCGATGGCGAGAATTTGTCTGTATAAGGGAATCCCATTTCTTTGGCTCCCTTCCACGGGCCATATACCAGATAATTCACTAGGTCGCTGGCAATATACACCATCATCAGGCTGCTAAGCGTTTCATCAACTCGAAAACGGACCTTGAGTAGAGCGGGGACCAATGCCCAGAGCGCCCCTCCTATGAAGCCAACCAAGAACATAGCAGGACGCAGAGCCCAGGATGGCCAATTGGGTCGAGCCAAGGCCAGGCCAGTCGCGCATATTGCCCCCACGAGCAGTTGCCCTTCTGCACCAATGTTGTATACCCGCGCGCGGAAGGCTGTGCTCAACCCAACGCCGCACAGCATGAGCGGGATGGCTTTGACGATGGTCTCAGAAAGTCCATAGAGACTGCCAAAGGCGCCACGAAAGATGCGCTGATAGGCAATAATCGGGTTGACACCCAGGATGCGGAAAAGCCCTGCAATTACCACAAACGCCAGAAATAGGGAGGTAGCGAGGGTGAGGAATTCTAACCAAGGTGAAACGCTTAGGCGTTTTTCAATGCGGAAGTGTGGCCAATCGCTCATATTGCCTCCGGCACAGGTATCCTCTGTATGCCAGCCATCATTGCGCCGATTGTCCCTAAATCTGCCTGATGTGCGGGCAAGATGCCCATGATCTCGCCTTCGAACATCACAGCAATGCGGTCGCTGAGTTGTAGGATTTCCTCTAGGTCCTCGGAGACCAGCAGCACTGCTGTTCCTTGGTCGCGTTGTTTCAAAATGAGCTGTCGAATGTACTCTGTGGCTCCCACGTCCAAGCCACTGGTGGGATGCGCTGCGATGAGCAAAGTGGGGGACTGGCATGTCTCGCGGGCGAGAATCACGCGTTGGATGTTGCCACCAGAAAGCAGTTTGACTGGCGTTGTGGGACTTGGAGTCGTTACAGAGTACTGATGAATCAAGCGGCTTGCATGGCTATTGATGGCCGCGTAGTCGAGAAATGCTCCCTGTCTGAACTGCTTCTGTTCGTAGCTCTTCAGGACAAGATTCTCCGCCACACTCAGACCGGGGGCTAACCCAATCATGCGTTCACCAGGGACATAACAGACTCCGCACCCGATCAAGGCACGTGGCGGCTGATTGGTTACATCCCGACCTTTGAGAAATACGTGCCCCCGTTGGCTGGGTCGCAACCCAACCAGTGCTTCGACCAATTCGCGCTGACCGTTACCAGCTACTCCAGCAATGCCCAGGATTTCGCCAGCCGCAACAATAAGAGAGACACCCTTCACAGCCGGCAACCCTCTGTCATTTAACACATGCAAGTCCTCTACGCGAAGTACTACCTCACCCACTGGAGCCGGTTTTTTCTCCAGACGAAAGATAACCTCCCGCCCAACCATGAGCCGCGCTAAGCTCGGCTTGTCCGTGCGCGTTGTTTCCAGTGTAGCCACTACCTTTCCCTGGCGCAGCACCGTTACTCGCTCGCTGATAGCAAAAACCTCATCGAGCTTGTGCGTGATAAAAATGATGGTATGTCCCTCGGCAGCCATGCGGTGGATGATGCTCAGCAGTTCATCGATTTCACCCGGGGTCAGCATCGATGTGGGTTCGTCCAGGATCAGGATATCGGCTCCACGGTAGAGGGCTTTGATGATCTCAACGCGTTGTTGTTCTCCTGCTGATAGCTGCCAGATACGTGCATTGGGGTCTACGCTCAGGCCGTATTTTTTGGAGAAATCCTCCAATTTTTGTCGCGCGGCTCGTTCAGGAAAGAGAAAGTTACCTGGTAGCCCCAGCACCACATTTTCGGCCACAGTGTGGTTAGCTACCAACCGATACTGCTGATGTACCATCCCGATGCCCAAACGGATTGCATCACGCGGTGAGCGGATGTGCACCCGGTGTCCTTTCACATAGATCTCACCCTCATCCGCTTGGTAAATCCCGTACAAAATGTTCATCAAGGTAGTTTTGCCAGCACCATTTTCGCCCAACAAGGCATGAATTTCGCCGGCACGCACCTCCAAAGAGATATGGTCGTTTGCCAGCACACCGGGGAAGCGTTTGACAATGCCATGCATAGCTACTGCGATACGCGTTCCTGATGAATGGGGCACGTGAGGTCTCCTTGCACATAAGAATGGGGCAGGGGACACATGTTGGTGTCCCCTGCTTCGTCTTTCAGTTGTTTTGTGGCGATGATCGGTTAGCGCGGGATGGTGCCAATGTTCCCTTGCACGAACCAGTCAATGCTCAGCAATTCGCCAATGGAGAGCCGCTGGCCTGCCTTGACGCGTTCCACGCCAGCCTGGTCCTTGATAGGACCGCTGAAGGGATCGAAGAGCATGGCCGGATCTTTCATCTGCTCCATGCGTTTCATGACCAAATCATACACGGTGAGCTGGCCAAGGAAAGGATCGGTGACTTTCACTGCTTTGAGCGCATCCACGAACTTGGGGTTAATGGGGTGTTCGAAGGAGCCACCGAGCTTTACCGCATTTTCGCGTAGTAACCACCAGTAGTCCACGTTCTCCAGGTTCTGGTTGTTGTAGATGCCCAGGTAAACCTTGGTCAATATGTCTTCATAGATAATGCCCCAGTCCACAAGCTGGCCACTGACACAGGAATCAGGACCGAACTCTTCCATAGGGCTATAGTGGCTGAAGGTGTAAACTGGCTGGCCCTTCTGCGTGTACTCTTGGCCTACCTGAAGCACGGTTGGCGAGTCTTCGGTGAAGGCCAGCGTATCGCAGCCTGCAGCGATGAGAGCCTCAGCCGCTTCGCGGGCCTTGGCGGGATCGTACCAGGAAAACAGCCAACGCACATCTACCGTGGCCTTTGGATTAACCTCGCGAACGCCTAGGGTGAAGGCGTTGATATGCCGCACCACCTCGGGGATTGGATGGGCGCCTACATAGCCAACCTTGCCGGTCTTGGTTAATGCGCCAGCCATCAGGCCGTTCAGATAATAAATCTGGTAGAAATCGGCCATGTAAGTGCCCAAGTTGGGTGCGCGCTTGAAACCGGAGCAGTGGAAGAAGATTTTGTCTGGGTATTTCAGTGCCGCTGCTAGAGTTCCATCCATGAAACCAAAGCTGGTGGTGAAGACCACATCGCATTTCTCTTCCACAATGAAGCGATCCAGGAAGCGCTCAACATCTGCCTCGGGCACTGCTTCGGCATAGACCGTTTCCAGCCATGGAAATTTGTTTTGCACGTAGAGGCGGCCTTGGTTGTGGGCATGGGTCCAGCCATAGTCACCGATAGGCCCAACGTAGATGAAGCCAACCTTGAGTTTCTTCTCCGGGGCCGGGGCTATACGGGTGACTTCTACAAGACGTGTGACTTCTTTCACCGGTGCTGGCGCTGCAGGCGTTGGCGTGGCCGTGGGAGCACACGCGGACAGCAATATTGTCGCCAGTAATAAGAATGTGGTAATTATCCAAAGTCTCTTATTTCTCAACACAGCTCCCCTCCTTTTAGTTTTCAATATAATCGAAGCACAACTTTATCACGGAAAAACTCAGATCAGATACTTAAAGTAGATCACCCCCTTTCCTTAAGATCAATCAACCCAGATTTTGAATCTTTGCGAGTGAGCCAGGTCGAGTACAGAACAAATCAATTCGGCTATGCAAAGCCAGCGCAGATGCAGTCCAAAGTCAGTTATCCTAGGATTCGGTCTTCTTTTGCTGCTCCATCTCATGGTAGATCTTGAACCAGGATGACAATTCTGCTTTCCTTTGTTCTTTTTCCTGGCGCTTGCGCTCCTCCTCATACGCTTCGATGCGGCGGAATATTTCCCGTTGTACTTCCGCAGGACGATGGACACCAGCGAAAGTAAATGTGCCGCCAGGTCCCGCTGTCTGGATCAAGACATCCCCATAATCCAAGAGAGCGGCCAGAGGCCCTGGTTTCTTCAGCGAAACGTTTTGGATCATGTCCAGCGAGGCTTCTTTGCGTACTTCGTCGAAGAAGAGAGGCTTTTTCACGATGTCAACAATCGAGCGTTTGGTGACGATATACTCGTCGTTTCTCCAATCTTCCCACTCCCACCACAACCAGAAAACAGATGTTATCCAAAGCACCAGGGCAGCGAGCAAGATAGGAAAACGATACTGACCAAGCCCACCGGAAAGACTAATGATGGTGATGGAGATAGTGATCAGGACGAAAGCGGGCAGGGCCAGATAAATTCGTTTCAGCAGGAAAATCCAATGCTTGCGCCACGTAAATCGATCTGCTTGTTCGTAACGAACTCTCAGCAAAGGTCGTGAGGGCGCAATACGTACCAGAAAGCTGCGTTTCTTGAGTGGCTCCTGTGGGGGCAAGGGAGGAATAGGCAATTCCTCTTCCACTTTATCCTTTTGGATTTGGTGAGCGAGTTCTTGGCGGATTTTTTCGTGTTCTTCTTGTTTTTGTCTTGATTTGAGATAACCAATCTGTTTGAAAATGACCTGCTTCATGCTTTCCGGGTCAGGCAGGTAGTCTAGTACGATTGACCCCCCCTTTGCACCGGCGGTCTGGATTTCCATGGTGCCATAATCGAGGAACTTGCCTATGAACCCGCGTTTGATGTTAATGTTTTGAATTTTGGTCAGCGGGGCCTCGTCGCGAGTCTCGAAACGGAGGATGACCTGTTCCCGGTGAAGGATCCTCTTCGTTGTCACTAGATAAAAATCGTTTCGCCAATCTATGAAGTACCAAAGCACGAGAATCGCGATAATACCTGCTGCGGGTAGAGTGATAAAAGGCATCCGCGTGATCGCGTTCAGCCCATTCAGACTAGCCACCCCTATACCAAAGACGAACAGAATGAGGATAGGCAACAGCATACTACGCACCAGTACGATCCAGTGCCTTCTACGAAGGAGCAGCCAGGGCTCATCCTTGTCCTGCAAAGGTATGGAACGCAGGCGCAAGCGCTCGCGAATCAAACGCGGGAGGATCAGTTGTCTTTGAATATGGGGATGCTCCATCAACAGTTGGTCAAAATCCTGCTTTCGGATACACAATACTTCGAGGGGCGCAGTAGCTTGGACGCATGAGCCATAAGCGTCTCCCAAAAAGAGAGCGTCCACACCGAAGGAGTCACCTTCGCGTAGATATCCCACTGGCCTCTCTACACCCTGCAGGTCCGTTTGGCGTAGGATAGCCTCACCGGAGTCAATGACATACAATGTCTCACCGAATTCGTCCTGTCGGCAGAGAATACTGCCTTTGGGATAGTAGCGTCTGGTCGCTATCTTAGCCACCAACGCCAGGTCTGTTGGCGAGAGAGCGGCAAAGAGAGGCACAGATTTCAGGCGCGACCGCGTATCCATGCGACCCATTCCTTTGCAGATGCTGCTTGTATTGTATCATAGATTTCAACAGTGAGCAAAGGGACAGTCTCCTTACAAGGGCAGCGCGAGTGTTGCCGTGAACAAAAAAGAAAAAGGCCCACGCTTGCGTCTGGGCGTAGGCCTAGCGACTTTGCTACCTCACTAGTGGGCAAGATAGGACTCGAACCTACGGCCTCCACGATGTCAACGTGGCGCTCTGACCAACTGAGCTACTTGCCCTTAGCTATATTATACCCGAAAAATTGATTTTGGCAAATCGCAGATGCTTCTGGAATATGCTTAGGTATTATGTTTTATCCATATTTTTAAAGGAAACGGTTTTTCTTTTGTTATGTATATCAAGATTCTACGGTAATTCCAAGCACTTTCTAAAGGGCTCTTCCTTCTTGAATGGCCCCACTATAGCCAGGTTTAGTTTCTCAGTGGTGAACAATCTCCGTGCTACTTGCTGCACGTCAGCAGCGGTGACCGCATCTATTTGCGCGATGACTTGATCTACGGTCAGAACTGCTTGATCCAATGCTTCTTGGTGCCCTATCCATTCCGCGTTGGCGAAGGTGTCTTCCATGCGCAGTAGGAGACGTCCTTTGGAGAATTCCTTAGCCTTTTCCAGCTCTTCCTCTGGTACTTCTTTGGTGCGCAATAGATCGAGCTGTTCCATCATTGCGCTGACTACTTCCGCCGCTTTGTGAGGAGGGACGCCGGCATAGAGAATAATTGCTCCAGTATCGCGCAGGTAATTCGTGTAGGACCCCACGCTGTAAGCCAGGCCACGTTTCTCGCGAATTTCGAGAAAGAGCCTTGAACTCATGCCCTCTCCGAGGATGGTATTTAGCACACGCAGCTTGAAGCGATCCGGGTCGCCAAGGGCAAAACCGCGCAATCCTACGCATAAGTGTGCCTGCTCCGTCTTTTTGAACTCAATCTGCAGATTTGGGCCAATGGGTTCGTCTGTTACGGGCAGAAAAGAGGGCTTTGTCTTCTCATCCCATTGCGCTAGGTAGGTGGTGAGTTGTTCGATGACGGATTCATGCTCTAGGTTGCCGGCCAGGCTAATCACAGTATTGCGTGCAGTGTAATTTCGCGCGATATAATCCAGCATATCTTGTCGAGTGATGCCGGATACTGATTCCTTGGTTCCGGCGGTTTCCCAGCCCACGGGATGGTTAGGCCAAATCAATCCTGCAATTAGGACATGCACCCAGGTCTCAGGCATATCCATCATACGGTTGATCTCTTGGAGGATGACCTGGCGTTCCTTTTCCACTTCTTCGGGGTCGAATTTTGAGTGCTGAAACATATCCAGCAACACATCTAGGGCAATGGATAAATGATGATGCGCGACTTTGGCCCAGTAAACAGTTAATTCATTGTCTGTGCCTGCGTTCATCACTCCGCCCAGGCTTTCGATGGCTTCGGCGATTTGCTGGGCTGTGGGGCGGCGCTCAGTACCTTTGAACATCATATGTTCGATGAAGTGGGAAATGCCCCGTTCCTCTTCACATTCGTAGCGCGAGCCAACACCAGCAAAGATAGCAACACTGACTGACCGAGTATGGGGCATAGGCGTGGTCAGTATGCGCAGGCCGTTGTCCAAAGTAGTTTTGTAATACATCTTCATTCCCTTGTTGAGTAGAATTGTTGCGCAATGCTAGGGGGTTATTGCCCTCTCAGCTCTGCCAGGAGAGATTCCGCTATAGTACGCAAATCTGCTTCGCTGCTAACAGATAAGAACTTTTCTAACGCTCGAATAGCCTCTTGGTTGTTGCCCTGTAATTTATAAGCATTGCCCAGGCCGAAGTAGGCTCGTGTGAGATTGGGATTGAGGCGTAGTGCCTCTTGAAATTCCGCTATCCCTGCGTCGAATTGGAACTGTTGTACATAGGCAGCGCCTAGATTGTAATGGATGTCTGCATCTTCGGGTTTTAAGCTGATTGCCTTCTTGAACTCGGCTGCGGCTTTCTCAAACTGGCCTAATTCATAGTAGGCGGCACCCAAGTTGGAGCGTGCATCCACGTTTTCCGGATCTAATTCCAGCGTCTTTTGGAATTCTTTGGTTGCGTCCTCCAGCTTGCCCTGTTGGAAGTAAGCGTTTCCGAGGTGAAAATGCCCTTCTACAGAACTGGGGTCTATGCGGATTGCTGACTGTAATTCCGCTATGGCTTCGTTGAACTTGCCTTGCTCTAGGTATCGCCGTCCTTGCGCCACATGTGTGGCCGCATCGCCTTGTGTTGTAGGGGACGCTACTTCGGTACCTTTGCGCGAAAGGTGGGCTATCAATGCCGTGCTCGCGATCACGAGGACAAGCGCAGCCAGGAGGATAACTATCCTGCGGCTGGGGGTTTTCGCGACCTGTTCTGTGAGAGGAGGCTTCTTTATAACCTCTGCAATCGTGGTCCCTGGGGCAGCCATTGTACGTGATTTCTGCGCGGCAGTTTTCTTCATCATCGCGCGCTGTTGGTCATATGCTGCCCTCTTGACAGGGTCACGAAGCGTCTCATATGCGATATTGATCTTTTTCATGCGTTCCGTTGCATCCGCAGCCTTGTAGGTGTCGGGATGATACTTTTGCGCGAGTCGTCTGTAGGCTGCCTCTATGACCTCCTGTTCTGCATCTGGGTCTACTTGCAGGATTCGGTAGTAATTCGCTATTCTGGCCACTTGTTCTCTCCCGCCAATATCGCTTCCAAAGTCAGTTATTTCATCCTTTATGGTTGAGTACCACTATTTGCGTTTCCGATGGCAGGTTGCTTTTGTCAATTTCCAAGGTTTCTAGAGAACTTGGCTCGGGCAAGCCCATCTCGCTGAGGAATTTGCTCACCGGGTCCAGTTTTGCCTTAACCATCTTGGTCTTGTAATGCATGGGTATGACGATCTTTGGCTCCAATAAACCGATCATTTCTGCAGCCTGGTTTGCATTGATCGTCGTCACTCCGCCCACTGGGATCAACAAGATATCCACATCGCTAAGTGCTTGTAGCTGGGTCTGCGATGGGATGTGGTCCAAAACACCAAGGTGGCACACGGTAAGGCCATCGAAATCGAACAGATAGATGGTATTCCTTAAGCGCTCTGGGCCCTTGCTTTTTTTCAGGCCAGTTGCGATGCCAGTAACAAATACTCCTTTGACCTCGTATTCACCCGGGCCGTTAATGACTTTGGCATCACCTTGGATCAAGGCGCAGTTGCTGTAATCTGGGTGATCGTGGCTAATCGTTATCATGTCTGCGCGGAGTCGCGGTATCGTGTAGCCAACCTCTTTGCTACATGGGTCGGTAACGGCGCAGGCGCTTCGTGTTTTCAATCTAAAGCAAGACTGGCCATACCAGATAATTTCCATAACAGCCTCCATGGACAGTATAGTGGACTACCTTGGCTCTCCCATGCTGTCTAGATCGTCTGCGTTTGATAGTCCTACGCGAAATATCTTTGATCCCTGCGTGTCTAGCGCATTGCTCCGTGATCTTCGTCAATCCAATGGCTGCGTTAGGCAACAGGCAATTTTTCTTTGATCTTTCTGGCTGCAGCGAGCAACTTTTCATCAGCATCGAAGATGGCGATGTTTTGCATATCTGCTTCAATGGCCTTCTCACTAAAGGGCAAAAAGCCCAGTACCTCATCGCCGGGCAGGCGCTCTAAGATGAATGCCTGATCCTGTTCGCTGCGTATTTTATTGCCCACTACGTATACCTTGTGGATGCCAATGTCAGCCGCCAGTTGCCTGACAGCCTGGGCAGTCTGCAGGCTGCGCTGCCCGGGCTCCACGACCACGATAAAAGCATCCACGGCACCTGCTGTGCCTCTCCCCAGGTGCTCTAGGCCAGCTTCCATATCCAGGATAACTACTTCGGATCGTCCAACAAATAGATGACGCACGAGGTTTTTGAGCAATGCGCTCTCTGGACAAATACAACCGGCACCCCCTCGCTGCACAGTACCCAACACCAATAGTTTGATCCCGCGGTGGGTGGCCGAGAAGCGGTCTGGGATGTCATCCACCTTGGGATTCAGGGAGAAGAAGCCACCAATCTGTCCAGATCGCGCACCTGTGCGTTCTTCGATGAGGTCTCCCATCTGGGCAATGGGCGTAATCTGCTGGGCAACATCCTTTGGTATACCAAGAGCAGAAGCCAGATTGGCATCAGGGTCTGCGTCTATGGCCAGGACTTTGTTGCCCTCGCTGGCATAGATGTAAGCAAGCAATGCGGCTAGCGTAGTTTTCCCCACGCCACCTTTGCCTGTGATCGCAAGCTTGGGCATATTTCTTCTCCTTATTCTATTGGAACGAGGTACTGTATCTTAGCCCTTGCTCTTTGTTCTGCCAGCCACTGCAGAAACTTCTTTTGTTGCCAGGTGGCTAACATCTCGTCAGGGACTTGGCGTGCAGGGTCTTTTTCCACTACCTCAACAATGTGGTAGCCAAAGCTCGTTTTCACAATGCCAGTCTGCCCAGGGTTTAGCCCAAAAGCCACCGCTTCGATCTCGGTGGGCATGACACCCCGTGGGAAAAAGCCCAGGTCTCCACCGATTTCTTTGGTGCTGGTATCCTGCGAGTATTGTTTGGCTAGAGCGGCAAAACTTTCACCAGCACGCAGCTTAAGAAACACATCCAGCGCTTCTGCTTCGCTTAGCAGCAGAATATGGCGGGCATGTACCTGTTCCACGATAGGCGACTGAGAGCCAACCACATGTTCCTGAAAAGCGGCACTCAGCAATTGCTGCCGTAACTGAACTTTGAAGCTATCGCGGGTCATCCCGTTTTCTTTGAGCCATTCCTCGAATTTGGCCACGTCATTGCCAATCAAACGCGCAATTTCAGCTTCTACCTGTTCGTCAGAGATGGAGATGCCTTCACGCGCCGCGGCTTGCTCGATCAAGGCTTGATCAATCAGTGCATCCAGTATCTGGTGACGGAGCTGAAGCAACAAAGCTGCCTTTTCCTCCTCCGTTTGGGAACCCGCACTTTGCTGGCTAAGGGCATTGATTGCCATAGCAATCTGCGCTTCGTATTCCTGCAAGGGGATCAGTTGCTCGTTGACGATGGCTGCTGCAGCGATAGCCAGGACGGGCGTATCCGTTGGTTGCGCAGGGGCACTCGATACCGGCGTAGCCATCTGCCCCTGGGCTTGCGTCGGCGTTGCTGCAGCCATGGGCGTATTGGCAGGCGGGTAGGAAGGGCTGGTTGGCGCCGGCAAAGTAGGAGTTGCCTCTTTTGCACAGGCTGCTGAAAAGATAAGCAGTAATGTAGCAATTAAGGCACGATATTTTAAGGTGGTATCTTTCATCTTTTCCCTCGTTGTGAAGATGTTTGGTTATGGAACACGGATAGGACGTTTGGTATTATACCCGGAAATGGCAAACGCGCAAGCGCAGTCTGATTTTGACCATGTAGAAAGGGTTGGTATGCAAATTTGACTTTTTGAGACATTTTGCTATGATATTAGGCGCGATTAGCACTCTAGGTGTTTGAGTGCTAATTTTAAAATCAAAAACTGGTAATGGGAGGTTGCAGAGATGGTGGAAAGCTTCAAAGACATCAAGCCTTTAGCCGATCGTGTGCTCGTAGAGCCAATCGAGAAGGAAGAAACCACTCCAAGCGGCATCGTCCTGCCCGAAACGGCGAAAGAAAAGCCGCAGGAGGGGGTTGTCCTGGCCGTTGGCCCTGGCCGTTTGCTCGATAATGGCGAGCGAGCGCCAATGGAAGTTAAGGTCGACGACAGGGTAATCTACGCGAAATATGCGGGCACCGAGATCAAGCGGAACGACAAAAAGTACCTTATTCTGAGCGAGAAAGACATACTCGCTGTACTGAAATAACTTGGATCAATTACATCACAGGTTGAAGGAGGAAGAGAATGGCGAAGCAGTTAGTATTTGGTGAAGAAGCCCGGCGGCGTCTCAAGTCCGGCATGGATATGTTGGCCAATGCGGTCGTGACGACCCTGGGCCCCAAGGGTCGCAACGTGGCATTGGACAAGAAATTCGGCGCGCCTACGATTACCCACGATGGCGTGACCGTAGCGAAAGAAATCGAGCTTAAGGATCCGTATGAGAACATGGGGGCTCAGTTGCTCAAGGAAGCAGCTACCAAGACCAACGACGTGGCGGGCGATGGCACCACCACAGCTACTCTCTTGGCACACATGATTGTGACCGAGGGTCTGAAAAATGTGACGGCTGGTGCTAACCCCATGCTGATCAAGCGTGGCATCGAGAAGGCTACTGAAGCCGTCGTCGAGGCCCTCAAAGGGATGGCCCGGGAAGTGAAGGATAAGAGCGACATCGCTCACGTGGCTGCCATTTCGGCCGCAGATAAGGAGATCGGCGAGCTCATTGCCGAGGTGATGGACAAAGTCGGCAAGGATGGCGTCATCACCGTCGAGGAATCAAAGGGACTGGCCTTCGAGACCGAGTATGTCGAGGGGATGCAACTGGACCGTGGGTACATTTCGCCCTACTTTGTCACGAACCCCGAGCGCATGGAAGCTGAGCTCGAAGATCCCTACATTCTGATCACGGATAAAAAGATCTCCGCCGTGACCGACATCGTGCCCATTCTGGAGAAACTAGTACAAATTGGCAAGCGCGAACTGTTGGTCATCGCGGAGGATGTCGAAGGCGAGGCGCTGGCCACCCTGGTGCTGAACAAGCTACGTGGCATGCTGAACTGCATCGCGATCAAAGCCCCTGGCTTTGGCGATCGGCGCAAGGAGATGTTGCGCGACATCGCTATCCTGACCGGTGGCCAGGTGATCACGGAGGAGATGGGACGCAAGCTGGAGACGGCTACCATCAATGATCTGGGTCGGGCGCGCAAGGTCGTTGCTACCAAGGACGAGACCACTATTATTGAGGGCAAGGGCTCCGAGAAGGATATCAAGGGACGCATCGAGCAGATCAAGGCCCAGATCGAGATCACAACCTCCGATTACGATCGCGAGAAATTGCAGGAGCGCCTGGCTAAGTTGGCTGGCGGTGTGGCGGTCATCCGCGTTGGAGCAGGCACTGAGGTAGAACTCAAGGAGAAGAAGCACCGCGTGGAGGATGCCCTCTCGGCCACCAGGGCTGCTGTGGAGGAGGGCACAGTGCCGGGCGGTGGCGTGGCTCTGATCAATGCGATGCCCGCTCTGGACAACGTCAAGATGGAGTTGCCTGACGAAAATACGGGCGTGTCCATCGTACGCATGGCGCTGGAGGCCCCGATGCGCATGATTGCGGAGAATGCGGGCAAGGATGGTGCCGTAATCGTCGAAGAAGTGCGACGCCAGCAAAAGACCAAGAAGAACTCCAACATCGGTTACGATGTGATTGCGGATGAGTTTGGCGACATGTACGAGAAGGGCATCATCGACCCGCTCAAGGTGACGCGCTCCGCAGTACAGAACGCAGCCTCCATTGCGGCGATGATCCTCACCACCGAGGCGCTGGTTACCGACATCCCGGAGAAGAAGGAACCCGCCGCGCCACCCATGCCTGAGTACTAAAAGTAGACTAGACTCCCAAGAGCCCCTCTGCACGAGGGGCTCTTGTTTTTTGGCGCACTTTCGATTTGGCGCACAAATAACCAGGGTATCCAAGTTTCACTGCTGTTTCTTTGGTCAAAGTTGACATTTTGTTGCTTGGCGTTATAATAAAATTGGGCTTGGCTATTTATCACTATGAATTTGACAAAGCCAACCATACGTAGAGGAGGAGGGATATACGGATTCCGTATAATCAGTAGTTAGCGCGGACGCGCAGCGTCCGCGCTAACGACGCGGCGGACTTCGTCCGCTTGCTAGCCTTCGGCTCGCTGACGCTCGCCTCCGGCTAACAAGCGGATGGAGCCGACACTCGCATCGGCGCTGACGCGCCTCCGCTACGCGCGGCTCATCCGCCGCGCCGTTAGGCGGCCTTCCTGCAATAAGGCACAAGGGAAAACATAAAGGCGAATATGGTAGTCCATCACGTCAGCACGGTTGGGAACAGCAAAGGAAAACCCTAAATGTCAATAACAACAAATATGGCGGATGCAAAGTCGTCGCGTGGACTGATTGAAAGCCAGGATCAGGTAATGACAGAAAAGAAGCCATGGCAACTGCTATATCGACAGCGAACGTCCTTGCTATCGATCTTACTGCTTGTAACTGGGTTTGCTCTTGGAGGGTGTGTCACCTCGTGGATGATGAGAGGCATGGTGCTTGAGATGATGAACATATATCAGGATCAGGCCCAAGTGCTGGCTGTTTACAACTTACTTGACCATCTCATTCCCTACTACTTGTATTTTGGGGTGGCTCTGGTGGTATGCGTGGCCGTTATGCTCTTTGTATGGTTAGGTACCAGAACACCCAAGCACAATATGTGATGCCAGTTGGCGTTGGGCACAGGCCACCTAACAAGTGCGTGCAGCCGACACCGCTCCGCGGTCTGGTATCGGGGCGCAATTGGGTTATGTGACGTGCTTCGAATTGAGGCGCCCTTCGGAGAAGTCGCGGTGCGGCTGACGCTAGTCGTTGGGCAGAACAAAACAGGAGAAAATGTAATGACAGTCAAAGTTGATGACAGCAAAAATTTGTGGTTGTACTTTATGATTACCTGCGCTTTTTCTTGGATCTTCTGGATACCCAATGCCTTGATTGTAAATGGTTTTGCCTTGCCTGCCAGGATGGTAAATTTCATCACTGGGCCTCTTAACCCGGCCGCCTTTGGCCCATTATTTGCCGCCTTGTTGCTAACTTTTCTCCAGCACGGCGGAAAAGGCGTTCTCCAACTCTTAAAACGGGGAATTGACTTTTGTTTCAAGAAAATCTGGCTGATAGCAATCTTGCTTCTTCCGGTTGTGATTTTCGGCGGTTCAATTTTTGCTTCGATATTGGCAGGCGTAAGGCCGTTGGATCTAGCAATAATTTCCAATCCGCCTTATGCTTTGATTGCCTTTTTCGTCATCTTGTTCACCGGTGGCCCTCTCCAGGAAGAGTTTGGCTGGCGGGGGTACGCATTACCGCGCTTGCAATCTCGCTTCAACTCTCTAATTTCTAGTGTCATACTGGGCTTTTTCTGGTGGCTATGGCATCTGCCAGCGGTTTTCATTCCTGGTAGGTTTATGACGGACAATCTTATTGTCTTTTTGGCACTATTGGTAGTCATTACCCTGACATCTATCATATTCACGTGGATTTACAATAATACCAACGGCAGCGTTTTGGCCGCTCTTTTGACACATACGGCTATGAATTGGTCCATCTGGTTAGTAATGCCTGATATGAAAATGGACTTGTCTACCATCGGATTTATGGCTGGTTTTTTGGCGGTTACGGTACTGATCATTATCAAGATATGGGGATTGGATCCTATGAGACGTGAGCCAATCGCATAAAGATTGGTTCTGCCCAACACGCGCTTGCACCTGACGCCGCTCCGCTGCGCTTCGCGGCGCAGTGAAACGTGAGGCTTTATGCGTATAATTACGTAGCACATAGTAATGGGTAAGCAGACAAAAAGACTCCAGAATTTTTGTCGAAAATGTGGTTACACGTGGTATCCTAGAGGTAGTTATCTTTCTGCCAAGTGTCCATTGTGTGGTAGTACAGAGACTGCCGTTAACTGGTTAAGCGGATGCTGTATTTTACTACTTCCGGTTGCTTTGTCCCTCTTGCTTTTTGCATTGCTGGTCGAGAGTATTGTGGTCCTCCTTGAGATACTAACTTCAAAAATTCGATGGCTATTCTACCCTATCTCCACAAGCAGAAAGCAATAACTTTTCTTGTTTCACACTTTCTTTGGGTAGGGATTTTAGGTGTATCTTGGGACGTAATAAGGTGAATGGCGACGATTCTTTCGCTTTGCTCAGGGATAAGGTTAAGGGATAGGAAGCCAGCGCAGAGCGTGCGAAATAGCGGGTGTGAGTACGCCAAGATCTGCCGAGCCATGAAAGGGCACGGAATGCTTGGAAAGATCCATTAGGCACCTGAGCCTGGCTAACTCCTAGTCCGGTATATGGGGGGTGTCCCCTACCGGCTGTAGAGCAAACCAAACTCAGAGAAGGTTTTGTCCCCTCAATCTTAGGTCTGTTGGGCGCTGAATGTGCATAAATATAAGGGTAAGTGTTCAGATTAGGGCTGGGTTCGGTGAGTTGGAGGACAGCTCGTTTTCTACTATTCGGGCCTAGCTATCGTGGCACTACTGTATCTTGCGACACGAGGGTGCTCGCTTAAGATTCTTTACCTCAAATCTGAACAGTTACATATAAGGTGATATTTTGTTACTTGGCATTACAATAAATTGCGCTCAAAGCAGTCTCTACTGTCGTCAATTCAAGAGTCAACTATTTAGCAGGGTATACGGAATCCTTGTAGCTGACCATAGAAAGAGGCCAAAGCGGAGTCCGCATAATCAATAATTGACCGCCGCTTAAGAGGTCTTTAGAGGAAGGGCTTGTGGTGATGAAAGAACAAATTATAGCATTTACCCAGACAAAACCAATCCAGTCTTTCCACCGAGTATGGGTAAAAAGGATTAGCTTGTTTGGCTCTTATGCCAGAGGACAACCCGATAAGGATAGCGATGTGCACATTTTTGTAAAATTTGAGCAACCTGATAGGCTTTAGGTTTATTGAAATTGCCTTGAACGACAGGTTGGCCGCGTGGTAGATGTACTAATGCCGGTAGGTACCAAGGAATCAGGATAGCCCGCATAGCCAGAGATGTCGCCGGGAGCATTTTATATGTGTGAGCGAAAGGATAGCGACTTCTTGAGCAACATTCAAGCGGTCATTTCCGCAAAGTGAGAGCATCGCCAAATGGAACCGATTTTAATTTTAGTTAGCATCTTTCTCATTACCATTGTCTTCGTATTTACACATCTTCGTCCACTAAATGAAGGTGAAATCAACCAATTGGCAACAAAAAGAAGGAATAAACAGATTCGTGGATACTTTTCATTCGCCGCAGGAGAGTTCGATGTTAACAGAGAGTTTAAGAAGCGGATGAATCCAAATGGAACATTTTATAGGATAAATGAAGGCCTTTTCGAATTTCCATCAATCGCAGCAGCGCTCTTGAAATACAAAAAGCACGAATGGATTAGCATTGCTTTTGAAAATCAGAAAAAATAAACTTGATTTGGCTAAACAAAGGATTTGACCGATCAGGGGTTTCCCCATATCTGTCAGTAGAAAAGATTGCCAACATTGCTAAGCGAGAAAATTACACATCAATACTTATCTTTCATAATCACCCAAATACCAATCCAAATTACTATGATTGTAGAAAGCCAAGCAGTAAAGATTTGGAGTCAGCCAACAATTTTGCTCATGTTCTTAATACACATGGGATTAATTTGGTTGAGTTTGTTTGTGAAAGAGGGATTCATTATAAATATTTTTTCTCTCCTGCTGATAGTTTTCTTCCACTATCAGAGTTTGTTTTGGCTATAGAAGAAATTAATGGTTCATCAAAATTTAGGAACCTGTTATTGCACCTCGAAAGGATATTTTAAGAGCGGTGAGGAGTATTTTGGATATCTGTCCACCTAACAAGGCACTCCACCGGACCGCTATGCCACTACGCTCCGTAGCGGCCAGGTGGGCTCGGTTGTTGGCCAACTAGAGCCGTGACCACTAGGAAGTGGTCCATTTGGCATCTATATCTGAGTTGGTCCCCATTTTGGTCTTTCCTATGCTTTGCGCCACATCCTGCATACCCATTTCGATGTACGGGAAAACCAGCCAGATGCAGGCTATTCCGAAAAGAGCACCGCTGACAACGCGAGTGAGCGGGGTGCTATCCCATAGCGCCAGCAGTTGTCCCAGTCCGTCAATGGCTATCGGGATGCAGAACAGGATGAAGGCTCTGATGAGCAATGGACGCAGCCGGCGACGGAGTGGAATGAACGCCAGTCCGGTTGCCAGCATGGCCAGGTACGTGGCAATATCCCGCTGACAGACGGCCACCTTATACCCTATGGTTGGATTGCCAATGTAGCGTAGAGGTACATCTGTGCCTATCAGGCGCTCCAATTCGTGTAGTGTATAGGTGGCTTGGGGTCCGAACAGGAAGAATGAGCGCTCGGGCAGTTGGTGGCAGAACGGCGCGTAGAGGGTATAGATAAGGCGTGCTACTGCGGGATGTCCGCTGGCCATCAGAACAGGGGCCAGGATGGGCAGAGCCGCTTGTATGGCCAATGCTGTATTGATGACCAACAGCCAGTGCCTGGCCAGCACAGCCACGATGCGGATGAGGAATGCGGCTATCCTCGATGCCCAGTCCGTAACTTGAGTCACTGTCTTCTATCCGCTAAAATCCCTTCAGCAATCAAGCGTCTGGCTTCAGCCATCATGCAGTGGTCCATCACGACCAGCAAGCCTGCCTTTTGCGCTTGCGCTGCTGCCTCCTCGTTGCGCACGCCCTTTTGCATCCATACCACCTTGGCTCCGATTTGGATCGCTTGTTCGACAATGGGTGGGACTGCTTCAGAACGCCGGAAGATATCCACGACATCGATTGGTTCGGGGATGGACAAAAGATCAGGGTAAGCGCGTTCCCCCAGCACTTCAGACTCATTGGGGTTCACGGGTATGATGCGATAGCCGTGCTGTTGCAGATAGCGAGCAACCTCATAACTGGGGCGCTCTGGATCGCTGGATAATCCAACTACTGCGATCGTGCGGCTATCCTGCAGTATCTTCAGAATCGTTTCTTGTTCATTCTCTGGGGTCATCATGTTTGTTCAGCCTCATAGCGTTTAGTTGGGCAGGGAAGATGTCAGGCCATATTATTGTGCAATTCTCCACCCTGGTCAAACTGGAATTTGCACAAATATAAAGAAGTGCTGTACAATAGGAATTGCCGCGTTGAGCGGAACAAGGAGGCTTTCGTGGAAGGACAGGGGAAAATAGGCGGCTTGATTCTGATGGCTTTGGCCTTGGTCATTTTCGTGGTGGCTGGGCTTTTTCTGGCCTCTGGGCTGGCAGAAGGTCGGTTGAGGGCTTCTGGCTTTCTGCTGGGACTCGCACTGGTGCTCATACTGACGTTGCCGTTGCTAAGCGGCGGAATGCTTGTATTAGCAAGGAGTCGTAGCGAAGCACAGCAATTTGCTAAAGCAGCACAGGCGAAAAAGATTCTGAACATTGTGCGCACCAAAGGACAGGTGAACATCCCAGAATTGGCGGTGGAAATGAATCTCACCCGCGATCAGATCAAAGAACATATCTACGATTTGGTAGGCAAGGGTCTTTTTACTGGCTACATCAATTGGAACGAAGGTGTCCTGTACGCACGCGAAGCAGCCGAGATGCGGACTACGAAATGCCCCAATTGCGGGGGAATCCGCGAAGTGGTTGGCAAAGGTATTGTCAAATGCCCTTATTGTGGCTCAGAACTATTCCTATAGAAACCCATCCGCTGAGCAGCGCAGTAGGCCAGGCTCTTTGGTCTGGGGGTGTTATAGGCGCTACTTGTGTGCATGCGGTGAATCCATAAAAACATAAGGAGGCTAGACGAATGAGTGGTGATTTGGTGGAGCGTATTCAGAGCGCCTACAACAAGATCGAAGAGATGGCGAAGGAAATCCCTGGGTACAAGGGGTACAAAGACAAAGAGGTACGACGCGAGGCAGACAAATTAGTGCGGCTACAAGTAGCGCGCGGTTTTGAGGAGCAGAGGCGGCGGCTATACCGTATAGAAGCCCAGCTTGCCAATACAGGCCGATTGGGAGTGCTGATGGTTCTGGATCGGGCGCTGATGAGACTGCAATTCCTGATTGACCGCTTGAAGACTGCTAGCTATGGCTATGCTGGCCTTTTTGCTGCAGTCAAGGTGAGAGAAGCGGAGCTGGACGCACTCTACAATTACGATGCCGCTATGGTGGATAGCGTGGAGAAAGTCAAAACATTGATCGATGCCGTGGCTTCTGCTGAAAAAGATGACGACGTGGTGCAGACCGGGAATGCCTTGCTCGAGGCATTGGAGGAGGTCAATGATACCTTTAGCAAGCGCCAGGATGTTATCTTGGCGGTCCCTAAAGCGTAGGGAGCCGTGTGATTGCGTTTGTGCTTGGTACGAGAGGTTTTCGGCAAGGTTTTTGGGATAGTTGAAAAATAGTTCTATTTCTGAAAGGAGAAAAATGGCGCGAATTTTTGATGTGATTGAGTATCTGGACCCCTCAGGTCGCGAAATTGTGCATCGCATTCCTGAGCATGGCTCTGGTGACTTTCGGCTGGGCTCGCAATTGATCGTGCGCGAAAGCCAGGCGGCGGTCTTTTTCCGGGATGGCAAGGCGTTGGACACCTTTGGTCCTGGGCGGCATACTATTAGCACAGCCAATATCCCTTTGCTAGTGAATTTGCTGAGCATTCCCTTCAGCGGGCAGACGCCCTTCAAGGCCGAAGTGTATTTTGTGAACATGACCGAGTTCTTGGATCAGAAATGGGGCACGCCAGAGCCAATCCCGCTTAGGGACAAGGAACTGGGACTGGTTCGCCTCAGAGCATTTGGTACCTACTCGATGCAGGTCGCTGATCCACAATTATTTGTGAACAAGATCGTTGGTGCGCAAGGCTTGTATGACACAACACAGATTACTAATTTCTTGCGCAGTATCATCGTCTCCAAATTGATCGATCTGCTAGGCGAGACGCAGACATCCCTGTTTGATCTACCAAGATTGTACGAAGAGATTGGTGCCGGCGTTAGAGCAAAGGCACAGGATGACTTTGCAAACACGGGTATCGCACTCAAAACTCTGTATGTGAGTTCGATTAGCCCAACAGAAGAAACAGCCAAGGCTATTGATGAGCGAGCTGCGATGGGCGCTATCGGCAACATGCAAGCATACATACAGTTCAAGGCAGCACAGGCTATGGGCGATGCGGCGAAAGCAGGGGGCGAAGCTGGGACTTTGGCTGGTGCTGGCGTCGGTCTGGGGGCCGGAGTAGGTATTGGCGCAGCAATGGCGGGTGCGATCACTGAGGCTATGAAAGGAGCGCGGGAACAGCCCACAACGACAGCAGCAGCGATTGCTTGCCCTCAGTGTGGTACAGCCAATCCAGCAGGAGCCAAGTTCTGCAATAATTGTGGAGCAAAGCTGGCTGCCACAGCAGCCTGCCCAAACTGTGGGCATGAGAATCCGCCCGGTGCCAAATTCTGTAACAATTGCGGGACGAAACTCGGATAATCAGTCTGGGGAGAAGCACTGTGGAAGTTTTGTTGCTGAAGGATGTCAAGAGGCTAGGGAAAGCTGGCGAGATCAAGAAGGTGGCAGATGGCTACGGTCGCAACTACTTGATACCTCGTGGCTTGGCAGTGTTGGCCACCCCCGGTGCGATTCGGCGCACTGAGGTGCAAAAAGCCATCGCAAAGCAACGAGAGGAACGCATTCGCACGGATAGCGCAGCCTTAGCGGAGCGCTTGTCCGAACTGACGCTGACTTTCAAGGTAAAAGCGAGCGAAAAAGGTCGTTTGTATGGCTCTGTTACGGCAGCGGATATTGCTGAGGCGATCGAGAAGCAAATCGGTCAGTCCATTGACAAGCGCAAGATTCTGTTGGAGGAGCCGCTTAGGCTGTTAGGCAAGCACAAAGTTCCCATCAAGTTGCTGTCTTCGCTGGTGCCAGAAGTCACAGTGATGGTCGAGCCATTATCAGGCACGGAGTCAGTAGCCAAATAGAAGTCAAGGTTGGTTGGGGTACTGCTGATAAAGCACGGTGTATAGGTGAAATAGGAGACGGGCCATGGATGAGGAAGAAAAAGCGGTCCAGGCGTTGATCATCAGATATGTGGTGGCTCATACGCAATGTAGCGGTTGTGGGCGACGCTACAAGCCCGGTGACGTGCAGATCCACGAACGCCGTGGCGATATTTGGCTGGCTTCCGTAACTTGTAGCACTTGTGGATTGCAAGGGTTGATTATGGCAGCTATCCGCAGCAAAGACGCACAAGAACTGCACGATCTATTGCAAGCAGAACCCGATGAGTGGGCAGAGCTTCCAGAGAGTGCACCAATCAGTGCCGATGAGGTGCTGGACTTTCACCGCTTTCTCCAAGATTTTGATGGAGATATGAAAGAATTATTCCGAAAACGCAACTGGGAAGCTTGAGCATACATAAATGGAGAATGGACAAAGGGCTGCCTTACTAAGGCGGCCCTTTCGTTTATTGCTTTTGCAATTGCTCCTTGTCTTCCTCTGGCAATTTGGGCGATGTGAGCATGGAACGGGTCAAAGCGCCGATGAGTGCAGAGAGGCCAATCAGGATTAAAATGCCCGGCCAGAGGATGTCAAAATAGAAGAGGAAAAATAATCCAATCAGCCATAGGCCACTCTGTATGCTGTACCATCCTCGGCCCGTGGACAATCCTGCGATGATGGATGATACGCCCACTACGGCCAGGATAGCAGGAAATAGGGGCTGTTTTAAGAGAAAGATGATACCCATGCCGATCAGTAATAACCCAGCACTCAAGGTTCCATAGAGCGACGCTTTAGATTTCATGCTAGCACTTCTTTCTAAGTTTTGCTCACTATGATGTCATAGGCTGATTTGAGCTGCGAACGCATCATGAGGCTTCACGGCTGATAATTATTATGTTTAGCGAAATTTTAGAGCGGAATTGAGAAAAGCGAAAGCAAATAAAAAGGCCTATCTACGGGAGTGGATGGGAGTCGAACCCACCAGGGCCGCTTTTGCAGCACCCCTCAGACGGTTTTGAAGACCGCGGAGTCCACCGGGACTCAACCACCCCCACAAGCCTATTGCAGAAATGATACCACAAATATGGTAAAGATACAAAAAGTTAGAGAAGCACGAGTGTAATTCCTTTTTCGCAGAGCGGGGCTGCTCTCTTTTCTCATCCTGAACAACATGAAGAGCCTTGCCTAAGCCCACAGAGGAGTTCAGGTGGAACTCGAGGAGCAACCTTGATTATGTATAGTTTTCTCGCTGGTGCTCTGCTCAGGGCAGAACTTCAATATGAAATAGGAACGTTTTATCAAACTCAGAAATAAATCCTTTGCATGTTATGTTAAATACAATGTTAGGCCATAGCTAGAGCGTATACTGTGCCAGACGCTGACGCATCCAGTCGGTCATGGGTACCAAGATGTAGCCTTGAATGGTGTCTCCGTAGACCTGGTACCCAGTTGGGCCCCAATACCAGGCATAGTAGGCGATATAGGCACAGATGGCTGCATCTAGTAGATCCTCATAATGCTTGAGCGCAATGCCACGTAGCCCATTTAGGTCGCGATTCATGACCCCAGAAGGGCTGCGCATGGCAGGTTCCTGTTGTTCCAAACTAGCAATAGAGTCGCGCAAGCGGGCTAACGCACTGCGCCGTGAATCCAGACCGCGACTGGGACGAGCCTTATATGGGATGGTTCGTTCCAGATGAAAAAGAGAGAGCATAGCTGGATGGGGATACACCTCGAAGACGCTGCGAGCGGCTGCTTTTTGAGGTATGTAAGGGTTCTGTGCAAACCCCCACTGAGCTAATGCAACCACGATTTCCTCACCGCGCGTGCAACTGCCCGGTCGGTTGCGGTACGCGGGATAGCAACCAGCGCCATAGCGACCAAAAAGGCGCGTAATCTGGCGGTCTACAGGCCTGGCTCCTTTCTCGTTGGGTACAATCAGCGGTGCATCTATGGCGATCAACGCTGGGCCACTGTCTGCGATTTCGTGTAGAAAGGCCAGCACTTCGGCATTGTTGCCCAATTGTTCTCTGTAGGCAACCCACCAAGCGCAGTCATCCTCTGCTTCGAGGGCTACGGCTGCCGAGTTGTTCCGGGGCGACCAAGCCAGATCTAGACCGATGAAGCGCGTCGTCAACGGTTTGCCTCCGTTTTAGCCCACACCTCCTGTGAAAAGCCCAGGTGGTGCAGCAATTGATTCCAGGATGCTATGGGCAGCACTCCGCCAGTGGCTTGGTCGTGGCCGTAGCCAAAGTAGCCCTCGGCGACGTCTACTTCCACACCAGAGAGCAAGTCCAGCAGGTTTACATCGGTGGCGGTGCGCATGGAAAAGGCGACATAGCCTGGCTGGTAACCTTCGTTGCCCACCAACACGATGTATTTAGGCAAGCGTGTGCGCCAAATTTGAGCGATCAGAGGGTGTATCTGACAAGGACTGTTCACGCGCACTAATGCTACCTGACCGCTGAATTTTGGCGCCGCTTTTTTCGCCTCTTCCAGAGCGGCGGTGACCTCGCTGCGGTATTCAGCCAACTTTCTGGCTTCTGGACTGGCCCCTTCCACGATCTCGCGTGGATGTTGCGCAGCCAGGATAGCACGCAAAGCAGTTTCGGCATCACCACTTGCCGAACGGCGTCCTGCGTTAATTAGTGCTGTGGCTTCATGTAGCCATTTCGCTTTGTATACCGCTTTGGCTTGAGCGATAATGGGGAAAGGCGCTTTGTCTCCCAGATCGCTGAGCGTACCTATAGCTGCAGTCCACAGCATGTCTTCGCAGGACACGCATTCAGAACATAGCCAGTACACCAGCAATGCAGTATTGGGAATGGGCTGCCAAGTATAGCTGCTGATCAAAGTGCCTTCGGGTGGCACTCCGAGTGGTCGGTGGTGGTCAATAAAACAGGTAGGGACGCCGGGGAGGACAGATGCTTGCAAGCAGCCCAGGTCCAGCACAAAAAGAGCGCTCGGGCGTGTAGATGCAACGAGTTGTTTGGTTTGTGGGGTGTAAGCGTTTGCTCCTTTGCCTGTGACGAGTATGGTCAGGAGCGAGAAATCCAGACGTTGCAGAGCACGATATAGGATAGCGCCGGCAGCCACGCCATCCGCGTCGCTATGACAGAGAATGGTTATGGGGGTAGCAAGATCCAAATGTTGCAGGAATCCCTTAAAAGCCGCTAGTGCAGAGCTAAATCCGGGTGGTCGTTCTGTACTCATCATCTACCTTCTTTATTTCAGGGAACATCTGAAGTCATAGATTCCACCAGCCGTGCTCCAACGAGAGCCGCAGACTGCACAGTACAGCGCTGTACCTTCTTGTGTCAACGCGCTGTTGCCACAACGCGGACAGCAAAAAATGGAGAACGGCACAGGCTGGTTTTCTTGGGCTAAAGTTCGGGCGTGTAGGAAGATGCTCGGTGTTAACTTAAGCCGTGCTGTGGGTTGTTGCAGCCAGCCATCTACTTTAGCCAAGATATGCGCAGGGACAAGGCGTTTGACAAATGGGATGCGAAAGTGGGATACACAAAGCTCTCGCTCGATGCAGAAGCCTGCTTCTGCCAGATTGCGCTCGATGTACGTAGGATGGAAATCAAAGTGCAGCTCAGCGAATTCCCAAGGTTCGTAAGAGAAGGGATTGTGCCGCTGGAGACGTAGCAAATAGCGCATAATTGCTTTCAAATGGCGCTTGTTGGCGTATTCTAGGATAAAGGAGGCTCCTGGCCGCAGAATACGGTGTATTGCGCGCAATGCGCTTGGTACATCGGATAGATGGTGCAGGACCCGTACCATGACCGCAGTGTCGAATGCTCTGGCAACAAAGGGCATTTCATAGAGATTTGCCGCCACGTAGATGATGGGGCCTTCCCCCAGGCGCTGTTGGGCATCCTCGAGTTGGGTTTTGGAATAGTCCATGAGCACAATTTCTTTGTATCCATGGTACAGGTCCACCAGGCGACCAAAACCTCCGCCGATGTCAATGATGCGTTCTCCCGCAGGAGGAAGCAATTGTTGCAAGGCGATCCGTTCCGCCAGGTCCTCGTATTCGCGGCCGTGACCTTCCCAAAAGGCGGTGCGGTAATCGCTGCCCTCATAGTCGCAAAAGCGAGGCTGTGGGCTATTGAAATTATTGACCAAGGTCTCTCCTCAATTAACTCAACGTTTCACGTGGAACATCTTTTAGCGCGATTTTGAGGGGCGCAATGTTCCACGTGAAACATTTTGTGGGCGCAGCGGTTCGTTTGACACTCTGCGTAAGATTCATTACAATATTTTCGTTCTTAATTCAAGTTAATTGTAGAGCATGGATTAATCGCTGTCAAAGGATACGTTGATCGCATCTGATTGGCAATCATCAATATTCTGAAAAGGATGGAGGTTGTTCTTGGCAAACACAAAATCAGCTCTCAAGCGCGTGCGCTCCTCTGAAAAGAGGCGTTTGCGCAACCGCAGGGTCCGAACGCAAGCTCGCACGTATATCAAAAGGGCCAGGGCGCAGATCGAAGCGGGACAATTGGAAGAAGCAAAGAAAAGCGTCGCTGATGCCATTCGCGCTCTGGATAAGGCTGCAGAAAAGGGCATTATTCACAAAAACAATGCTGCACGACGCAAATCGCGCTTGATGCACAAGTTGAACCAAGCCATGCAAGGTGTAGCAGCTTAGCTTGCACCACTCCGCTTCGGATCTATCAACAGGGCATTGTGTGTAGTATCAAACAATGCCCTATTTTTTCTACCTGACTACCTCAAAGATCCACACCGCTCCGCTGTTGTAAACAGGCCGATAGCGAGCGTTTCCCAGAAACATCTTGGGTGTCAGCGGTCCGCCTTTTGCACCGATGTAGATATGCGTTACTTTTTCCTGCGCCAAAAGGGTCTGAAAAGATAATTCATTGACATCCTTCGTTTCTGCTACAATCCTGGCCATCTCGTTCACTCGTTGTACATAGTCGGGCGAACCATAGGCATAAGGAAGCGTGGGCAACAAAGTACGGCGTCCTGTCAAAGGCGCAATCCAGTAGCCACCATCCGTGCCTGTGTAAATTCCGTATTGCCAGTGGCGGGCATTGATTAAGAATAGTGCGTTAGGAGGCGTGTTGTCCTCAATCCAGTCCATTGCCTGCCAATCCTCATGCGTGGCCAGAACAGTGATAGGATTGATGATCTGGATTATCCCCCAGCCGTTCCACAGTGCAGTGCCCAGGAGTAATACGGCTAAAATAGATCGTAGCAATATCGTTGTATTGCGCTGCGCGCCAACTTTTCGGAGCAAAGCGCTCAAGATTGGCTGGATGCTATCCCAGATACAAGCGACAGCCTGTCCACCCCAAATAGCCATGGGCAGAAAAAGCGCGATCACTGCCGCAGAAGGGTTCAGTAAATTAGCTGCCAATAAGCCTACCAATCTCGGGTAGGTCAACAGAGCCACTAGCATGCACCAGGCCAGAATCCAAATGCTCTCTTTTTTACGTTTTAGCAGTCCACAAAGCCCGCCTATAGCTGCTAACGACATCAATTCACGATTGCGGGTAATGAACAAGAGCCCATAAGGAGAACTAGAGGATGGGACAACATGCGTGCTTAGAGTAGTGGGGTCGGGCAGGAAAACATGGAGGTGCGTGATCATCCGTACCAACCATGGCGCGCTGATGCACAATGTTGCTAAGATGCACAATCCCGCTCGGCTCCAGAGCTCTAGCAGTGCGTCCTTGTTCCTGGCGCGTAGTTGGCCAATGCTTTCGCATAGCATGAAAGCGCTCAAGAAGCAGATGGCAAAAACAGTTACTCTGACATGGGTCAGGAATAGCCCAGATTGTATCAACCCCGCCATCAAAAGAAGGCGGTAATCGCGCTTTTGGGTTTCTAGCCAGTCCAAGGCCGTTACCATGGCTGCAGGCAACAGTAACATGCCAGTGAGCTGTGTATATCGCCCCCAGGAAACGTAGTAGGCGGGCATGTAGGAAACCAAACCCACGATGAGAGCTGCTGTAATCGCGGATAATTTTCGTTGGACAAGGCGCCATGTCACGAGATAGGCCATTAGCATGCTGACGGCATTCAAGATTTGTCCCAGGATGAGCATTGCTTGAGGGATAGCCAGCCCAGAGAGCCAGTGGAATAGCGCCGTGTCGGCGTGAAAACCAAAATGGTAGACAAAGTCCTTGATGGGCAATAGCGGCTCGTATGACTGTGGCACCTGACCATATAAAACGAACAATTGCGTAATCAGTGCATGCTGTGGGGAATCTACCCATGCTGGTACAATCAGGTTGCGAATCTGTACAAAGCGTACGAGCAAAGTGAGGGCGAACAACACCCCAGTGAGCAGGGCAGTGGGACGGTTTCTCTCTGTGGTCCAGGGAACAAGGTCGCTGAACTTCGTGCGGAGCAGACGCGTGGCTGCACACAAAGCCAGTACGATAAGTGCTGCCACACAAGAGATGCGATCCCAACGCAGACCTACGACCGTGCTCCAGAGGAGAGCTATCGGTATGAGACCTAGGCTAATAGCTAGACACATAGCCAGATTGGCGATGGGATCGTTGGGCTTTGCCAGTCCCAGGCTGTACCACAGCACATAGCCTGGTAGCAAGAGTAGCAAAGAAAAGGGAATGAACAACCACCCGCTTTGTCGCAGTCCTTTACCGATATCGTGCCCCATTGCTGCTAGATCGTAGCGGTAATGCGTACTGAAGCGGAGATCCCCAGAAACTTGGCCATCCAGTAGCAGCTCTCCATTGCCATAAGCGTCCACGCTGCTATACCAGAAACCTACGCGCACTCCGGGCGATCCTTCCAGTACCAATTTGTACGCTTTTCCTGCTGAATCCTTTTGCGGTAGAAACGCTAAACGCAAAGGCACATTATGCGCAATCGAGGTCACATCAATGCACTGTCTGACCAAAGGAGTGGTGTTCGGCCCAATTCCCTGTAGGCACACAGTCAGCGTACCTTGGCCCGGTGTCTGATAGACAGCGGGCAACAATTCGATTTCGCACAGGTTCGGATGTTGGCTGATAAATGATTGGACAAGCATGTGCGAGCCATCCAGTGGTGGCGTGGCTGCATCCAGACGCTCCTGTGTGATATCCAAATCTTGGACGTAGGTTTTGCAACCTGTAGCCCAAAGTGCGAGAAGCATCAGTATTCCTATCGCAACCCATTGATGCTGACGGCGCCTTGCTTCCTGCTTTGCTTTCATCATGGCCTGGGGTGTTGGTTCCCGCTTTCCTCTTGTTCCTGACGATCCCGAATGGCCAACCATGCATCGCGCACACGCTGCACGTACCGCGGGGAGAAAGACCTTTGACCATAGTGTGCACGTACGTAAGCTTCAGTAATCAGCCTAACCTCCTTTTCACTGTAAGGAAAAGCCTTACGCAACGTCGCAAGATATTCATAAGGAGTCTCTGCCTCACGGCGGGGAAAGCCAGTGGCAGTAGCCAATTTGACCAGGCTGCCATAAATCTGGCGGATCGTGGTCAATGCATATTCCCTGCCACGAAACCTGGCGAGATGCGCTTGTAATGTTGCAAACAGCTTTCGCCAGCGGTTTTCGACAGCATCATGAACCTCTTTAGCCACGTTGTCTCTATCCCAGACTGTTTCATATTGTCCTGACCGACCTCCCAGCAGTGTTTGACGAGCACGGCCTACCGAAACAGCCAGGATTGCCAGCACAATGAGAAAGAGGAGGCTGAGGAAACCCCATTTGAGCACCTGTAGGATCAACAGCGATACGCCTTGTGCTGGCTCAGTTGGCTGGAATAACTGCAATCCTTCGACTATGCGAATAAAGGGCGCGACTTCCTTGCTTTCCGCGCCAAAGATGTTGCGGAAGAGATAAATCAAGGAAGTAATGAACAAATCGAGGAGGAAAGCTAGGATGGCCAGAAGGGGTGAAACAACCTTGCCCAACCATGCCGCTATGACCATTCCAAGGTTTTTTAGGATGAGTGAGATATTACGCAGCGAGAGCAGTGTTGCGAGCGCAATGCTCAGCCCAGAAACCATCAGTGTTGCACTGGTGAGGATGGCCATCCACGAAGCAGTGAAAGGAGAGCGAATACCCAGGTGGGTGCGACTCACCGTTTCGATGCGTCCAAGGCCTACGACGATTAATCCAAGGAAGAAGTATAGAAATGCGTGGGGGATTGCATCCACTGGGGCTCCAAATATCCTGACCAGGAAGAACCAGAAGAAAGCAATAATGCCCACACGGAAGGAAAAACCCAGCGAGTCGACGCTTAGATCGCGCTGTGCAAGGTTAATCCCTCGTGCCCAGAGATGGAGATTGGCTAAGAAAACGATCAGTGCGGGCGGAATGGACTGGAAGATGTTGCCAACCTGCCATACAAAATAGCCCAGCCAGGAAAAGTCGTGTCCCTTGTAGTTTATATAAATAAACAACCTAAGCAGCGCCAAGGAATTGAGAACTGCCAATAATATGGTGATTACGCGCTGCATACGCAGCGAGATTTCTCGGTAGGTTAGGAAACGAGTCGCATACATTCCCAAAAGCAGTGTGGAGAATATCGCAGCAAACGGAATATGCGTAGCTCGATAACCGGAGCCCAAAATGAGCGCCAACCATGGCGCAAACCAGCAGCTTTCCATTGCTGCTAGGCCCAGGTAGAGCATCTCTTTGCGCCAGTTCACGCGCCGGGGCTCGCTGTCTGCCGCCTCTTTTCCATTTTGGGTTGGCATCGGTGTAGCTACTTCGGTGCTCATTGCTGCACCTCTGTCTCGATCCCGAATGCGTGGCCTAAATCTACTACGCGATGCACTGGGAATTTCGGCGCTTCGCAAGGCAGTGGTTTGTCGTCTAAACGGACAAGGACCATGCGCCGTCCTGCAGCCTGCAGTCGGGCCATAACGGCAAGAAGTTCTTCCGATACAACAGCTGTTACCACCAATAGCGTAGCCCCCCATGGCAGGCGGGCGCTTTCTTTGTTGAGCAACGCTTCGATAGAAATGGTCGGCAAGGCAGATACTGCTGCGAGCGCTTCCAGGATACGCGTCAATTGATCCGGGCTGCGGCCAGGCAAAACTTTCAGAGCCTGATCCGAGTGCGGCCAGCAACCATTTGCTAGAATTCCTACCTGAAAGCGCTTTTCTACAGCGTAACTGGCAATGGATGCCGCAACGCTGATAGCTTGTTCCAATAGTTCGGGAATCGATCCATGCCAGGGTTTGGGTAGCGTGACCATGTTCAAAAAGATCACCAATTGGAATGTGGTAGTGGGTTCATAGACTTTGACCTGTAGCTTTTGCTGACGCGCTGTCGCTTTCCAATGGATGCGTTTCAGGTCATCCTTGGATCCGTAGTCGCGTATGCCTACCGCACGGCTTGGATCCTCGAATATCCATTGCCGTGTCTTTACTTCGCCAAAGGGTTCCTTCAGTGGCAGGGTCAGAATCTCTATGGGCTTTACCTCAGGATAAACAATGAGCCAATCCAGTTTGGTGCGTTCTTGTTGGGAACTGAAAAGGCCGAAAAGGTCGCCAGATTGGAGGTGAACAGGACCAAAGGCATAGACCCCTCGCTTGTCACAGCGCAGGCGATAGCGCCACTTGACTCGTTCAAACCAGCGCAAGGACATCACACTGCTGAGCAAGCCCACTTCTGGCTTATTGGAGGGCTGTATATCTTCATCCATCACAGTGATCGGAAGAGGGTATTCATCGTCAATCTTTAGCCAGGAGATCGGCAGCAATTTGCGATTGGTGACTTGCAAGGTAAGTTCCACTGTTTCACCCAGAAATGCTCGCCGTTCGCTGAAGGACCGTTCGTATTCGATGCCTTGCAGGGAATACTGGTTCCAAGCCTTTCCTGCTATAGCAGCCACCAGCACCAGAATGGCCATGACCAGCAGGCCACTCTGCTGGAACAGCAGACCAAGCAGGGCAGCGAATATGGCAAGGGCAACCCAATTCTCGTTAAACATTATCTTTCCACAGGAACAGGCACCGAGTCCCCGATTTCAGCGATAACCTGCTCAGGCGTGCGACCACGTAGCCGTGTTTGAGGGTGGATAATGATGCGGTGGGTCAAAACAGATGGCGCCAGGTGTTTGATGTCATCTGGGATGACATAATCACGGCCGCGTAGTGCAGCAAGGGCTTGTGCTGTCTTGTATAACGCGAGAGTCCCACGCGGGCTGACACCCAGTTCAACTGCGGGATGTTCTCGACTGGCACGTGTTATGCGCACCAGGTATTGGCGTACGGATTCCTCCACTTGGATCGAGCGCACCTGCGTCTGAAACTGTAGCAGGGTTTCGCTAGACAGGACGGGCTGTAGCGTCTCCAGCGGGTCTTCGTGCTCATAACGCAATAGCATCTCGTTTTCATCTTTCTCACTGGGATAGCCTAACTTGATTTTCATGAGAAAACGGTCAACCTGTGCTTCAGGCAAGGGGAAGGTACCCTCGAGTTCGATAGGATTTTGAGTGGCCAGGACGAGAAATGGACGAGGGAGGGGTTTGGTTTCCAGATCAATGCTAACCTGACGCTCCTGCATAGCTTCCAACAGGGCTGCTTGTGTACGTGGCGTAGCACGGTTGATCTCATCCGCCAGCACGATCTGAGCCATGATGGGGCCAGGGCGGAATTCAAAATCTTGCGTTTTCTGATTGAAGAAATAAAGGCCGGTCACATCTGAGGGCAGTAGGTCTGGCGTGAACTGGATGCGTTGAAAGGAGCAACCCAGAGAACGGGCGATGGCCTTGGCTAGCGTGGTTTTGCCCGTGCCGGGCACATCTTCGATAAGGACATGTCCTTCGCATAGCAAAGCTACCAAGGTCAATTCAATAACATCTCTCTTGCCGATGATGACCTTTTCGATATTGGTAATGACTTGCTCCATGGCCATTTTGATGGTCATTTTTTTCTTTGTATCCTTTCATCGCTGAGCTGGCTTATTGGCGCGGTCTTAGCCCTTGGGAACTGGTTGAAAACCTCTATGGTCTGGGGTGGTTAGCTTCTAGCGGTAAACAAAGCGACCCCGAAATCGGCTCGAGGTCGCTGTATGGCAGCATTGAATATGCGTTCCGTTATCCTGCAGACGCCCAAGTTCGTTCGCTGTTTCTCGTTAGTCGTATGGAATTAGAGAAAGGGAAGTTCCTCTTCAGCTTCAGGAGCGATTTCTTCAGGAACCTCAGCCTTTTCACCTCTACCGCCTAAGAAGCGCACGGTGCGGGCACGGAGTTCCAGCATGGCACGGGGTTCGCCAGTGGTCTTGTCATTCCAAGTGGATACATCGATATCCCCTTCAACCAGCACCAGCCGCCCCTTTGCCAGGAATTGGTTACAGGTCTCAGCAAGTTTCCGCCATGCAGTTACACGGAACCAGGTTGTTTTTTCCTGGGGCTGACCGTCAGCATTCACCCATTTGCGTGTGGTAGCGATGTTGAAAGTTGTCACTGGCGTACCATCTGGGGTGTAGCGCATCTCAGGATCACGGCCCAAATGCCCCACCACCACAGTACTTTGATACATGGTATATCCTCCCTTTTCGCGGATTGAATTCGGCACTGCGGATTAGTGATTGCATTCTATCGCACACTGGTTATATTGTCAAAACATGCGGTCGTGGTCAGCCCGACCTGCAAACACGGCGACTCACTTCTCTCACATTGAGCCTATAGAACCGGCCAGCGGGGTTTTCTTTCGATGCCGGCGCGTTTCCATACGGCCGCTGCTCGTTCGCTGGCTTCGCGTAGAATGCGCTCCTCATCCATGGTGAGCACATGTCCATTCTGTACCACTACCTGTCCACTGATCACGACAGTGTCCACATCTGCGCCGGTGGCAGCACAAACGAGGATGGAAACAGGATCCATGCTGGGAGTTAAGTGCGGCTTCTCCAGATGAAAAACGACGAAATCTGCTTGTTTACCCACTTCGAGCGAGCCGATTTCCTTTTCCAGCCCCATGGCTTTTGCTCCATTGATGGTTGCCATTTCCAGCACTGTCTCGGCCGGCATGACCAAGGGGTTGAGCGTGCGCGCCTTATGAATATAGGAAGCCCAGCGCATATCGCGTACCATGTCGTAAGTGTTGTTGCTGGGGCCTCCATCGGTGCCCAGAGCCACATTGACACCTGCTGCAAGCATCTCAGGGATAGGTGCGATGCCTGAAGCCAACTTGGCATTGGACACGGGGTTATGTGATACGTGCGTCTGCGTGCGGGCCAGGATCTCAATGTCATTGGCATCCATCCATACCGTATGCACTAATAGCACATTAGGGCCAACGAGCCCCACATCCTCTGCAAATTGTGCGGGTGTCTTGCCGTATTTTTCTTGCAAGAATATGCGGTCTGCCTGTACTTCAGCCAGATGCACGGTAATGCCCATGCTTCGCGCGCGGGCCAACGCGCTGATCTCGCGGTACAGTTCTAGCGTGACACCACCTGGGGTGCGTGGTCCAAACCAGACCAACAGGCGTCCATTGCCAGCGCCGTTCCATTTGTCGTGCATCGCCAAGGTGTTTCTGAGGCTCGTTTCACGATCTTCGATCATGCCAGGATGCATCCAACTGTCCTTTGTGGCATAGGTGCCGATGTCCATGACGATCTTGGCCAGGGCGGCGCGGATGCCCGAACGCAGCACAACTTCGGCAATGCCATCGAAACCGTACCGCTCAGCCAGCATGGACTCGACAAAAGCGGTGGTGCCTGATTTGAGCATCTCAAGGATACACAGCTCAGCGCTGGCCCGGCCGTCTTCTTCCGTATAATTGCCTTGCAGCACCCAAACACGTTTGCCAAGCCAATCAAGAAGCTCCATATCATCTGCGCAGCCGCGGATCATGGCTTGTGCCAAATGCACGTGGGTGTTGATTAATCCGGGAATGACGATTTTGCCTTTTAGATCAGTGCGTGGTTCGGTGGGGAATTGTTCGCGTAGTACTTTGGCTTTGTCAATCGCTACGAATTTCTTGCCTTCTACGGCCATTGCCCCGTCGGTGATGATGCGTCGTTGCGCATCCATAGTAATCAGCGTTCCGTGCTCATAGATCATCATAGATCCCTTCTCCTTTTGGTCTACCGCCCTTGTTCTCAGATGTATTATACACGAGAGTGCTTCCGTGAAAAACCCGAACGAGGTTTGGTCGGAACCGTTGAAGGCTATGGATGGTTAGCTTGAATAGAGTGGAGGATCTCCAAACAATGTGGTGGCTCTGTGTTCTGCTCACAATCACACCCGAATCAGTTATGCCGCAGCACTGTAGAAGACAGAAGATTGACTAATATCCTTGTAAGGAGTAAAATCACTGAGCAGAGAGCATAGTGCTTTGGGTTAAAGAAGAGCTAGCCACGCTATCAAGCATGTTAGTGTACTTGTGGATTATGTTCAACAAACCAACAGGATATAAGTGAATATGAAGATATGGACGAGTTCTACAAAAGCAGCAGAAATTGAGGAAATCATCCGCCGCGCGTTGGCAGAAGACATCGGTCCAGGAGATGTAACCAGCTCTTGGACTTTGCCTGCCGATCTGCGTCTGCGCGGCAAGATCGTGGTCAAAGCCTCTGGCGTTGTGGCTGGCCTAGAAGTCGCGCGCCGGGTATTTGCAGCCGTGGATGAGCGCATCACCTTCAAGAGCCGTGTAGCGGATGGCACCCCTGTCTCGCGCGGCGATGTGCTGGCGACGGTGCATGGTCCGGCCAGGAGCATACTGGGCGCTGAGCGAGTGGCACTGAATTTCTTGCAGCGCATGTCGGGCATCGCTACGCTTACCCATCGTTATGTCGAGGCAGTCAGAGGCACCAAAGCAGTGATTTTGGATACGAGAAAGACTGCGCCGGGCTTGCGTATACTGGACAAGATGGCCGTGCGCCTCGGCGGTGGCAGGAATCACCGCTTTGGTCTGTATGATATGGTGCTGATCAAAGACAACCATATTGCAGCTGCGGGCAGCATTACTGCCGCAGTGCAACAGGTACGGGAGCACAACCAATCTGCCCTGCCCATCGAAGTGGAGGTCAAGAATTTGGATGAGTTGCGCGAGGCACTTGAACTGAGCGTAGACCGCATTATGCTAGACAATATGGATCTGGAGCAGATGCGCCAGGCAGTGGCTTTAACCGGTGGACGCGTTGAGCTGGAGGCTTCGGGCGGCATCAACCTGGACAATGTTGCGGAGATAGCCAAAACTGGCGTGGATTACATTAGTGTAGGGGCGTTGACCCATTCAGCTCCGGCACTGGACATCAGCCTGGAAGCTGAAGCGGAAGTGCTCGGTACTCTGGCGGATTATCAGACCTTCCCAGAGGCGGAGATCCTTGCTCGAATACACGAAGCAAAGGCGGATCTCGGCGGTGACTTGGTGATCCTGGGACACCACTATCAGCGCGATGAGGTGATCCAATTTGCGGACTACCGTGGCGACTCCTTGGAGTTGTCACGCGTGGCGGCGCAGGCCAGCAATGCACAGTATATCGTCTTTTGCGGCGTGGACTTTATGGCCGAGACGGCGGCCATGCTCTGCGCGCCTGAACAAATCGTCTGCTTGCCGGCGCATTCTGCCATGTGCCCCATGGCGCAAATGGCTGATGTAGAGCAGGCAGAACTGGCCTGGCAACACCTGACCTCGCTGTGGGGCGATGACCTCCTCCCGGTGACGTATCAGAATACGTATGCCACACTCAAGGCTTTCTGCGGGCAAAAAGGTGGCGCTGTGTGCACCTCAGCCAATGCCCAGGCTATCCTGCGCTGGGCATTGAAACAGAAGGGGCATGTGCTGTTCTTTCCCGATGAGCACCTGGGGCGCAATTCAGCGCTAGCTATTGGCATCCCGGCGGCAGAGATCGCCGTCTGGGACCCTGCTGATCCTGAGGCCAGTCGCGAAGCGGCCCGACAGGCTACGGTTGTGGTTTGGAAGGGCTACTGTCTCGTGCACACCTTCTTCACCGTTAAGCACGTGGAAAAGGTGCGCCGTCAGTATCCTGGCATCCAGGTTATTGTGCATCCCGAATGCCCTATAGAAGTTGTTGCCCGCTCTGACCTAAATGGTTCCACTTCCTTTATCGTACGTACAGTGGAGACAGCCGCACCAGGTTCAGCCTTCGCTATCGGCACCGAGCTCCATCTAGTGGCTAGGCTGGCCAAGGAGAATCCTGATAAAACTATTGTACCCCTGGCCAGGTCGCTGTGTGGAGCAATGTACCGCATCAATCCGTACAACCTCAGTTACACGCTCGACCACCTGCGGACAGGTGACCCGGTGAACGTGGTGCGAGTTCCGCCGGAAATTTCACGCTGGGCGAATATCGCATTGGAGAAAATGCTGGCGGTGAAATAATATGGCTCATATCCAAACGGACGTCCTCATCATAGGCTGTGGCATTTCGGGTGCTACGGCTGCTTTGCATTTGGCTAGGAATCCTGCCTTGCGCATTACTGTCGTTACCTCAGAAGAGGATCCGCGCGAATCGAACACATACTATGCGCAAGGTGGTATCATCTACCGTGGCGACGACGATTCCCCAGAGCTGCTGAGCGAGGACATCGAGCGCGCCGGCGCGGGCATGAGTAATCTCCGCGCTGTGCGTATCTTAGCCGAAGAAGGTCCTCAACTGGTGCGCGAGTTCCTGGTGGAAGAGTTGGGTGTGCCTTTCGACCGGATGCCCGACAATGCACTGGAGCGCATCAAAGAAGCGGCGCACTCCACGGAGCGCATCTTACATGTTGGCGACTATACGGGGCGCGCGATCCAAGAAAAACTGGTGGAAGCACTGCGTGCTTGCTCCAATATCAAACTTTTGACCCAGCACACTGCGGTGGATCTGCTGACACCTTCCCACCATTCCCGCAACCGCCTGTCGGTATATGACCCGCTTTCGTGTGTTGGGGCGTATGTGTTCAACCAGGCCACGGGTGAGGTAGATGCCTACCTGGCCCAAAAGACTATCCTGGCTACCGGCGGCTTGGGGCGCATCTTCCTGTACAGCACTAACCCACCCACGGCGCGTGGGGATGGGTTGGCTATGGCTTACAACGCTGGCGCACGTATCATCAATGCTGAATACGTGCAGTTTCATCCTACTGCCTTCTACTACCGCGACCAGGCACGATTCCTGATCACGGAGGCAGTTCGTGGTGCAGGAGGGCGCCTAGTAGATGATCGTGGACGACCATTCATGCAGAAATACGCGCCGGAATGGAAAGATCTGGCCCCTCGCGATGTAGTGGCGCGGAGCATCCATCAAGAGATGTTGGCTACAGGAAGCAAATGTGTCTATCTAGATATCAAGTCCTACCTCCCGGCGGATGAGATCAAAGCCCACTTTCCGGCTATCTACCAGAGGTGTCTAGAATTCGACGTGGACATCACCAAAGACTTGATTCCAGTCGTGCCCGCCGCGCATTATCACTGCGGCGGGGTATGGGTGGATGAATATGGACGGACCAGCATCCGCAACCTGTATGCCATTGGCGAAGTGTCCTGTACAGGGGTGCACGGTGCAAACCGGCTGGGCAGTGCCTCGTTGTTGGAGGGATTGGTGTGGGGCGTCCGCGCGGCGCATGATATCGCACAAAACCTGGGTGAACTGGGCTGCGACCCGGATGACATCCCGCCGTGGTATAACGGCGGACTGACGGAAGTCGCTGACCCGGCGCTGATCCGCCAGGACATGACTACCATTCAGCACATCATGTGGAACTATGTGGGGCTGGTGCGTTCGACGCGGCGGCTGGATCGCGCCATCAGCGATTTGCGCAACTTGCAGATAGACATCACGCGCTTCTACAGCACGACCAAACTCTCGGATGGCTTGATTGGTCTGCGCAATGCCGTGCAAGCCGCACTCATCGTGGCTCAGGCGGCGTGGGAGAACAAGGTCAGCCGCGGCTGCCACTATCGCGAGGATTAGGAAATCTGCGAAGTCAAACTGTGCATCTTATCCAGAGGGCTACGTATGGCCATTCCGCCGCGCTGCAGGACGTGGGTGTAAATCATGGTGGTGCGCACGTCTTTGTGGCCGAGGAGTTCTTGCACAGTGCGGATGTCATAGCCCCCTTTCAGCAAGTGCGTAGCGAAACAATGGCGGAGGGTGTGGGGGCCGACCGGCTTGACGATGCTCGCCAGGCGGGCTGCTTCCTTGATCGCCTTTTGCAGGCTGCTCTCGTGCAGGTGGTGGCGGCGCGTGACGCCGCTGCGAGGATCCTGAGATAGGCGGTTGGCGGGGAAGACGTACTGCCAGCCCCACTCCTTGTCGGCGTTGGGATATTTGCGCGCCAGGGCATCGGGCAAATAGGCTGAGCCGAGGTCTTGAGCCAGATCCCGCTCGTGCAGGGCTTTCACCCGCTGCAGGTGTTCCTGGAGCAGCGGGATGAGGCTGTCGGGCAGCACCGTCACCCGGTCCTGTTCCCCTTTGCCGTCGCGGACGATAATGGCCCGCCGTTCGAAATCCAGGTCTTTGACGCGCAAGCGTAGACATTCCATCAGACGCAGACCGCTGCCGTAGATCAATTTGGCCATCAACTGGTGTGTGCCCGATAGGCAGCCGATCAGACGCAGGGTTTCTTCTTTGGTCAGGACAGTGGGCAGCCGCTTGGGTCGCTTGGCGCGCAGGGCGTCAACGGGACCCAGGTCCTGTTGGAGTACCTCGCGATAGAGGAAGAGAAGGGCGCTGAGGGCCTGGTTCTGTGTCGAAGCAGCGACGTTTTCCTTGACGGCCAGGTAGGTGAGAAAGGCTTCGACCTCGGGAGCGCCCATTTCGGACGGGTGGCGCACGCCGTGGAAGTAGATGTAGCGCTTGATCCAGCCGACGTAGGCCTGTTCGGTGCGGATAGAATAGTGCTTGAGGTGGATGGCGTCGCGGACTTGGTCCAAGAGTTTTTTCGGGCGCTGCTCCTCCATAGATTGTCTCCTCGAACTTGACAAGAAAAGATTTGTTTTGCATAATGCAGGCGTCGTCGGACCTGCATCGTTAACCCGATTGCCCAGTCAAGACTTCAGGTATTATAGCCGAAACTGGCATAAGTCAACTTTTTAGAATGCTATACCGAACTGATTCTGTCTAGGAATCGGGGTAGCTAGGCCGAAATAGTTCGGTCTACTCAATAGTTAGCGCGGACGCTGCGCGTCCGCGCTAATGGCGCGACTCCATCCGCCGCGCCGTTATGCGGCACTCTACGAACAGGACAACACCAGAAATGATACTTGATGTCATTGAAAGATGGATAAGCTGGATCGGAGCTGTAGTGGGATTTGTGACCCTGGCAATCGCGCTGTGGCGGGCAGTATGGCAAGGATTACAACGTCCTTCGGGAGGACAACAGGCGCAGCAGCCAGGGTGTTGCACGTGCCACTCCAACTGCTATTTGGCGCACTCTGGATTGGTCTGTGCTTCATCTTGTGGCAACCAGTTCCAGTCACACTTACTATCTCTGCTCGTGTCGCGACTTTGAGCCTCGGTACACTGCTCTATTTCCTCGGTCTGGCATTGTACTTATGGGGAGCTAGGACACTGGGGGAGATGTACAAAGCCTCTAGCGGTTTTGGAGTGCAGTTGAATGTCGAGCACCGACTAGTTACTCACGGGCCTTTTGCCTTGGTGCGCCATCCTTTGTACCTGGGACTCCAGGTTGCTGCCGTTGGGGGATTGTTGCTTTATCGCACCTGGACGTTTGTATTTGTCACAGTGAACTTCTTGGCCTTGATCATCCGTGCCAAACGGGAAGAACAAGCGCTGGCAATGGAATTCGGTGAGCATTGGGATGCATACGTTAGGCGTGTACCAGCTTGGATACCTCGTTTTCGTTGCAAAGCCAGGTAGTGCCGCCCAACACCGCGTTGCACCCGACGCCGCTCCGCTTCGCTTGCTACGCGGGGCGGCTGAGCTTTTCCGTTTGAGTCATAGGCTTGACAGCTTCCATTAATCATGTTTATAATATTTACAGAATGATTACACGTCACCATTGGCTGACTTGTCAAGATCTTGCAGTTTAGGCTGAAGGTTTCCGTAATTGATGCAATATTTAGCATTTGCCCGATTTTTGCATCAATGAATGGGCATGTGCAAGATATAGGCAGTTATACTGATGGATTCAACCTAGTCCATAGTCAGGTGGCGTGAAAAGAGCGAAGGGTTGTTTGCGTGGTGAAAGGGGTAGAACAATGGCTCAAACGAGAGTTTCCGATTTAACGATGATTAATAGGCAAGGTTCTCTGTGCCGTCGAGTATCTTCCCCTTCTTTTGCCTCACTATCATTCACAGCGATGAGGCTTATTGGGCAATTACTAGCGGGTAATGGACTTATTCCTGCTATTTGTAGTCTCGTACCTCGTTCTTATTACCGCATAAGTCGCCAATATGCTCGTTGCAATAATTTGCGCGTGCTAGCATCTTGCTGGCCGCTGTTTACTTGTCCTTGTAGTTGGGGGAGAACGCTCAGTCGATAACGGACCAAAATTCTGTTCTGACGAACAATGGAGGGGCAACAAGATGAATTACCGATGGCGTTTTGTTCTAGTGGTTGTGGTAACTTGTTCAGTTGTAATGACATTTGCGTTATTCGCAGCAAAGGCGCAACAACTCATTCGGGATGTGAATATCAACTTTATTGAAGTATCGCGGCTTTCTGATGTGCAAAGTGTGGTCAAAGCGTATATCACAGTGACTGACCTGGATGGTTTCCCCATCAAGCAATTGGAAGCTGGTTCTTTTGTACTTTTCGAAGATGGAGTGCGGGTAGCGCAATTCGAAGTGCAGCAAGCCAGCGAGGCGTTATGGATCGTCTTATTGATGGACACTACGACAAGCATGGGTACTACAGGGCTTGCATGGGCTAAAGACGCGGCTAAGCAGTTTATACGAAGCATGCCCGCACAAGATTATATAGCACTGTACGAATTTCAGGAAGAAACCAGGCTATTATCTGATTTCGAACAAGATCATGGTAAAGTACATAATGCCGTAGATAAATTGGAGTTAGTAGACAGGTGGACGTGTCTGTACGATGCCATTGATACGGCAGTGAAAAAAGCTATGCAGGTTGTTCAAGGGCGTCGCGCTGTAGTTGTTATGACCGATGGCAGAGATGACCGTGCAGGAAGGCCTTGTAGTAAGGTCTCGGTAGATGATGTTATTAATTTGGCTTACCAGCATAGAGTTCCCGTCTATACGGTAGGTTTTGGGCGCAAGGTGGATGAATCGGTGCTCCGGCGCATCGCTCAGAAAACAGGTGGAGCTTATTGGTCGGCACCTGAACCTGAAGATCTGACAGAGGTTTATCGCCAGATTGCAGAACTGCTGCGCAGCCAGTATGTGATTAGGTACGAAACGAGTGCTGCAGTGGGTAATCATTATTTGGTGGTTGAGGTAAACTATCAAGGTCAACAAAAGCCTGATAGCGAGAATTTTGTTGTACCCCAACCCGTAGCAACCGCAACGCCCGAACCGACTAGCTCCCAGCCACCTCCTGCAACTCTGATTCCTCCTCCAACTCCTTACCCTGGTGAGCATGCGAGTGTTATGGTGAGGGTTATAGAGAATTGGCGTCTATTGGCAATAGGCTTCACGGTTGTGGTCATCATTTTCTCCCTATGGATGCTCCTGCGAGCACGATACAAACCTACGTACGAGGCACAGAGGCCGTCACGTGATAAAAAAGGCAATACCATCACCATCGATACAGACGATACAGAGGAAGTGGCTAAATTCACCGTAGTTAAGAGCGTCAAGATGAGAGAAGGTGAATCGCTTACGATTCCCCGAGATAAATTACAGAAAGGTAAAGTGACCATAGGACGCCATGAGGACAACGATATAATCATAGATGACAACCCAGTTTCGCGCTATCATGCGAGATTGCAGTATGAGCATGGGAGGGTGTATCTCTATGATGAAGACAGCACCTTCGGGACAAGGATAAACGATGAGAAGTTGACTGATAAGGGCAGAGAACTCCACGACGGTGACCTTATTCAATTGGGGACGAAAACGGTATTGCGTTTTAATTATTTAACTACTTCCGGGACCGGAGATATTTCCGAAACTGGGGAGGAAACTCAAGATACAGATACATAGGAAGGATCGGGAGGCTCAATGCTAAGGCTTCTTAGCTCAGACTAATGAGGACAAGCAAGGAGATAAGGGGCTATTTACAACAAGTAAGATGGCATAACTCGTTAGTGACTAAGTGAAAAGGAGCGAGCATGGCGGCTGGGAATTTTTATTATGAGGTGGGAAAAGCCACCGATCGCGGACGCAAACGTCTTGAGAATGAGGATACATTAGAAGTTTCTGAGCCCCAGGATCAAAGTCAGCGAGCTCAGCAGGGGTGTCTTTATCTCGTTGCCGATGGCATGGGAGGTCAGGAAGCAGGCGCAATTGCTAGTCATCGCGCTGTGTTTAAGGTGATTGATGCCTACTATTCTTATTCGCTGACGGCTGATCCGGCTGAGAGCCTGACTTACGCTATTGAAGCTGCTAATGCTGAGCTCCTTCGCTTCATGGCAGAGAGGCCAATCTGGAGCGGAATGGGCTCGACAGTAGTGGCTGCTGTGGTGCGTGGCGATGAGTTGTATGTTGCCAATGTTGGTGACAGTCGCGCTTTGCTCTTCCGCCCTGGTAAACCACCTCGCCAACTAAGTGTGGATCACACCCTTGTTGCTGAGCAGGTGCGTATGGGAAAACTAAGCGCGGAGGAAGCACAGCGTTCACCGGATCGCCATAAGCTTACACGCCGCCTGGGAAAGGCCCCCGGTGTGAAAGTCGAACTAGCTCGGCCGGAGAAACTCCAGCCAGGCGATGTGCTGGTACTGTGTTCAGATGGCCTCTGGGAACCACTGAGCCAGAAGGAGATAGAACGCATCGTGAGACGATTTCCAGCCCAAGAGGCTGCGAACAAACTGGTGCAGCAGGCCAATGCTCGAGGAGGCATAGATAACATCAGCGTCATCGTTGTGAAGGTCTGCAAAACATCTCCCACAAAAACGGTGGATGTAACTCCAAGTACTAGGGTATCGCTCCAGTTGCCAAAGGTTTTGTTACTGATTGCCGTCATGGCTCTTATGGCTACCCTAGTACCCCCTATTATTAATAGACTTCGGCTGACACCGACACCCACTGAGCAAGCTATAGCTCCCCCTGTACCATCCCCAAGTTATTCGTTGATATCCACTGCGTCCGCAACAGCGACAGAGGTGCGCGGCCCCACTGCTACGTTTGTACCTTACGTAGCGCCTGCTTTGCAGGAACCTGCCAATGGGGCCACGATGTGTGGACAAGAAATTCGTGTGCGGTGGCGTTTCGAGGGCACGCTGCAGGATAACGAGTACTTTGATCTATGGATGTGGCTGCAAGGAAAAGCAGAACAACGTCTATCGATATTCCAAGGGAAAGCGCGCGACGGCTTTATTGTTCCCCCTGGTGGGGTAGGAGTCTATTGCTGGAAAGTGCGCATTGTGCAAATGGAGCAAGGGCAGGCGGAGCCGACGCCGCGCAGCGAATGGAGTCAGACGGGCAGTTTTGTTTATCAAGAGGTTTGTTCAACGGCCACGCCAGAGCCAACGGCCACGCCAGTGCCACCGGCAACAGCCACGCCAGTGCCAACGGCCACGCCAGTGCCACCGGCAACAGCCACGCCAGTGCCAACAGCCACGCCAGTGCCACCGGCCACGCCAGTGCCAACGGCCACGCCAGTGCCACCGGACACGCCAGTGCCAACGGCCACGCCAGTGCCAACAGCCACGCCAGTGCCACCGGACACGCCAGTGCCAACAGCCACGCCAGTGCCACCGGACACGCCAGTGCCACCGGCCACGCCAGTGCCAACAGCCACGCCAGTGCCAACGGCCACGCCAGTGCCAACGGCCACGCCAGTGCCAACGGCCGCCACAACGGATGCCCCCAGAGTCACAGCCAATTCAAGCATTGGAACCATCTCTGCAATCAGTGCTAGCTGAGAATCGAGTCTCGTGGTCTACCATGTACCAAGATTTCCGCTCGGAACAACGAGGATGGGTGAAATGATTAGTCAAACATTAGGCAAATATGAAATTCAAGGGGAGATCGGCGAAGGGGGCATGGGAAAGGTGTATAAGGCTTGGCATCCTGTGCTTGGCAAGGCAGTAGCGATTAAGGTGCCCCAACCCGAGAAATGCAATGACCGGGAGTTTGTGGAAGCCTTTGTTAGAGAAGCGCGGCTTGCTGCCCGATTGGATCATCCCAACATTGTCAAAATCAGCGACGTAGATGAGCATAATGGCATTCCATATATTGTCATGGAATATGTACCGGGACTGGATTTGCGCAAAATGATTCAGGAATTTGGCTGGTTGCCGCCTGAGAAGGTCTGCACGCTGTTCGATCAGATAGCAGAAGCTTTGGATTATGCCCATGCACAGGGTATTATCCATTGTGATGTCAAGCCTAGCAATGTCCTCGTTGACACGGACGGGCGGGTTAAGCTCGTTGATTTTGGCATAGCGCGTGCGAGAGCAAGGGTAAAGCGTAGTCAAGAAGAACCAAAGCGCTCAGTTGGTTCGCCATGGTATATGTCGCCTGAGCACGTACAGGGCAAGGAGCTGGATGGTTATTCAGACATCTATTCATTAGGCATTGTTTTGTACCAGATGTTAACAGGAAAAGTGCCTTTTGAACGTGGCAGCAGTAGGGAAATTAAAGAAGCCCACTTGACGCAACTCCCGCCGCCACCGAGCAAAAAACGTCCAGGCTTGCCCAGGGGTGTTGATAGTGTTGTTTTACGAGCTTTGGCCAAGGAGCCAGAAAAGCGTTATGCAAGCGCCTCTCAGATGGCGAGGGATCTGCGCGCGGCGCTTTTTCCAACTTCTCGCTGGCCATTAGTATTGTTAGCAGTGGCAATCATAGTGCTTGTACTGTTGGTCATTAGTTATTTCTTGCCAAGTTGCAATAGCTCTTTGCCCATTAGTATGCTTGTTCATATGCGCACTCCTTCAGCCACGGTGTTGGAAGCGGCGCATCCGACTTTGACGGCAATCATCCGTGTGTTGACCTTGACTCCCACTATGTCAGTGACAAGGGTGCGGACTGCCTTTGCCACCGCTGCTCAGGCAACCCAAACCACTGTGGCCAAAGCTACGCAGACAGCCGTTTTGCAGGCCACACAAACTGCTATTGCAAAGCAAACAAGCACTGCCGCAGCGAAGGCGACAAGTACTGCTATTGCCATGCACACGGCCACTGCCCAGGCTGCTGTGGTGCAGCCAACCAGCACACGCACACCCAGTCCCTACAAATATCCTGCTCCGCCGTTGTCGACTCCAGCCAAGGACGCTACTTTCACTGGCTACGTGACGATGGAGTTTTCCTGGCAACCGGTAGCGCCGCAGTTAGCTGCAGATGAGTACTACGCTCTGGTCATCACCTTCCTGCACCGCGATGGCCACAGGTACCCCTATCTGCAAGCTACGACGAAGAGTACACGCTGGCAGGGGCAGCTCAATCCGTTCTTGTACGATAGCGATGTCCTGGCGGACCGAGGGTTGGGGTGGCAGCATGGCTGGTATGTGGTGGTCATGCGTAACCCAGGCATGAACGACAAAGGCCAGATCACGGGCAGTGCAGTCAGCCCGCGCAGCGAAGAGCGCCTCTTCACCTGGAAGCTCGAGGCTGGTGCGCCAGCGCCAGGGCCTCGACCAACACCAACCCGCACACCAAAGATTTAGGGTATGCTCAGGAAGTGCGGCAGCATCCTTTCATGCAGAGGCTGGCCTGGTGACCCAAGCTGAGTTGCATGATGATGGAGCAGTCTGCCAGCACCGTTCGTCACAACAGGTCTTGGCATGAAAACCATGCCGGCACAGCGGTAACATGGCAGTGGCAGAGAATACAGCAGCCGATGCAGAGCAATAGTGCGCATATTGGAGACTTGGGAAGATGGAAAGGATTCGTTTGCACAGGTACCGTGCTGGCCCTCATGCTGGGGTTCATAGTGCATAGCCCCGTGTCAGGAGCAGATACGGCCCCAGCTGTGAACAGGCTCTTTGTCCCGGTGGCACTTCGCAGCGTTCGTACGGTGCCTGTGCCAGTTCCGTGGCAATGTGCAGAACCAGCCAATGAAACCAGTCAGGGTGCATGCGGCCCACTGCTAACTGGGGTTTGGTACTACGATTATATCACGCCTCCAGGCACGTTTCTTGCCAGGTGGGGCTCCCTTGGCGTTGGCGACGGGCAGTTCTGGTTTCCCTGTGGCGTGGCGGTGGCGCCCGATGGCACGCTCTACGTGGCGGACACGGACAACGACCGCGTGCAGCGCTTCAGCGCTACGGGGGCCTTCCTGGGCAAGTGGGGCTCCCCTGGCGCTGGCGACGGGCAGTTCTGGTATCCCTGTGGCGTGGCGGTGGCGCCCGATGGCACGGTCTACGTGGCGGACACGGGCAACGATCGCATCCAAGCCTTTGGCATTGCCTACCCCACCACTTGGCGGGGTGAGTACTTTGCCAACCGCTGGTTGGCTGAGCGGCCAATCCTCATCCGCCAGGACGCTGCGCTAGACTTCCAGTGGGGCACAGGCTCGCCAGGCAGTGGCGTGCCTGCGGACAACTTCTCGGCGCGTTGGCAGCGCTACGTGCCCTTTGCGGCTAGCCGCTATCGTTTCACCGTCTTTGCCGATGATGGCGTGCGTCTGTGGGTGGATGACACACTGCTGATTGAGCAATGGCAGGAGCAGGTGGCCAGCTACGCGGCAGAGATCTCGCTCAGCGCGGGGTACCATCGGCTGCTGCTGGAGTACTACGAGGCGGGAGGGAGTGCGGCGCTGCAGCTACGCTGGACGCAGTTGGGGCCATGGCGAGAGTTTTTGCCTGTGATAAAGCGTGCGTCAGTGGCATGCCGCGAGCCGGACAACGATCGTCGCGAGGGAGCGTGTGGGCCGCTGCTTTCTGGGCAGGTGTATCGCGATTACATTTCCTCGTCCAGCGATGAGTGCGACTGGTTCTACTTCGACATGCCTGTAGCGCACACCATTGAGGCGTGGCTGAGGGAGATCCCATCTGGTTGTGACTATGACCTGTACCTGCGGGGCCCCACTGGGAACCACCTCACCAGTTCGGCTCAGCCAGGCAACAAGGATGAGCACATCTCGTGGGGGCCGCTGCCTGCTGGGCGCTATTACTTGTTAGTGGTACGCATTGAGGGCTGGCATGCGCACGTGCCCTATGCACTGCGCGTGGAGTACTAGTTGGGGGAGGATGTGCGGGATGGTGCAAAGCAGAGCAAAGGGGATAGAGGAGCTGCTGCTTGTTGCTTGCCGAAGCGCCTATCGGCATGGGATTGGGAGTATCCTTGTGGCCGCCATTGCTCTTGCTTTGCTGCCACGAGGCCGAGGCGTGGGAGCTCAAGCTCCCCTGCCGGACAAGTTCCAGTTTGCCATTGGTGCGCAGGCGCCCGTGGGGCAGTTCAGGTATCCCAGTGGCGTGGCGGTGGCGCCCGATGGCACGCTCTACGTGGCGGACACGGGCAACCACCGCGTGCAGCGCTTCAGCGCTACGGGGGCCTTCCTGGGCAAGTGGGGCTCCCTTGGCGTTGGCGACGGGCAGTTCTGGTATCCCAGTGGCGTGGCGGTGGGGTGCATTTCAATTTTGGGGCAGGTTAAGAAACCGGGTTTCTAAGTCGTTGAAATTCCTGCTTCCCGCTACATGGATGGTCATGTCCGGGGGTAAGAAACCCGGTTTCTGGCCGCCTTCAGGTGCTTCTTGCCCCAGAACTGAAATGCACCCATTCAGTGCGAAAATTTGTAATTGTTCAGATTAGGGCTAGCTGTGGTATACTGAGCACATGACACTGGAAGAAGAAGTCGTTGCCCTCCGTGCTGAGAACAATACTTTGCGCGCACAAGTAGCTGCCTTGCAAGAGGAGCT